>JBBSVS010000300.1:0-1815 GCA_038046665.1 Thermoplasmatota archaeon | reverse complement strand
CCGGTCCGCTCGTTACCCATCATAGCCTTATTTAACACGCCCCCTCTGCGTTTCGTTACGAGTGCAGGTCTTCCGCGATTCTATGGAGGGAACCGCCTGCGCAGCGGAAACCGGGGATTTCCACTGGAATTCCGCGCCTGCGGCTAGCCTCCCTCGCAGGGCGAGTACCCGCATTGGGCGCAGACCACGCAGCCGTTCGTGTGCTGGAGAATCGCTCCACATTCGGGACATCCGGCAGGAGCCGCGGCGCGCGCGGGCGTCGACGATTCTCCTTCCTCGCTCGCGTGCATTCGCAGGGCTCCTCACCCCAGTGGTTCCCTAGGGGCCGGGAGCATTAAAAGGCGGACAGGGGGGGTGCGTGAAAGTGGCATTCCTCGGCGCGGGGCCAAGGTTCTTGTCGGAGGACTCCTTCGCCATTGCTGATGGATCTCCCCGAGGAGCTCCAGGCCCTGCAGCGCTTCCACGGCCACCTGGGCGTCTACGTGACCCTGGGTCTCCGGATGGGCGCGATCGGGAAACGGGCCTTCGGACACTACAAGGGACTGACCGCCGTGGTCACGAGCGTACCGAAGCCGCCGATGCTCTGCGTCGTGGACGGCGTCCAGTTCTCCAGCGCATGCACGATGGGTAAGGGAAACATCTCCGTCGTTCCGGGTCCGGAGCCCGAAGTCACCTTCGAGAAAGAGGGCCGCCGCCTGCGCATCTCCCTGAAACAGGGCTGGCAGGAGAAGATCGACCGTGAGATGTCCAAGGAGAAGGAGCTCGAGCAGTCCCTGTTCTACTTCCGGATTCCCGAGGACGAGGTCTTCGAGGTCCGCGAGGGCTGAGGCTCACCACCCCGGCACGGACCAGGTGACCGTCGCCGGCACCCAGACCCAGTAGCCGCGGCCGGGAACCAGAGCGGTTGCGTCCGGGAGGATGCGGACGTGATACAGGTCCGTCGGGTCGAAGCCCATCACCATCGCGGCCCCCGTGGCGGTCCTCATCGAGGCCACCGTCAGGTTTGAGGCGAATCCCGGTAGGGCCACGAGGTTCCAGCCCGCGCAGAGGCGGACCTGGGCCTTCGCGGCGGTGATGCCGAGCACGAGGAGGTCGCCCGCCGTCGTGGCGTTCATCCAGAACCCGTTCCCTGCATGGAGGGCGAAGCGCGAATCGTTGCCCGGGGATGCGGTCGTCCACCCGAAGCCGCCGTCGCACGCGTCGAAGGTCCACGCCCGCGTCCAGCCCAGGCCCGAGGCCATCGTCCCGAACGCGACCGGCCAGGGCTCTGCGGGCATCCCGAGGAAGTTCAGTCCTTGGACGACGGCTTCGCGGGTCTTGACCGCAATCGCGGGGCTGAGTTGGACGTTGCTCGCTGCATCGAGCGTCTCGATGCGGTAGAACTCGTCCGAGGGATCGGGGACACCTCGGCCCGCGTCCACGAAGGTGTAGGTGAGGTTCCCCGTCGCGTTGAGGTCGACGCCCACAGCGCTGTAGGGCCCCACGGGGCTCGTCGCCCGGAGGACGCGGTACCGCGCCGTTCCGCCGTAGAGCCCGTCGTCCCACGCCCGCTGCCAAGTGATCGAGAGGTCGGAGCCCCCGTTCACCGTCTGGATCGAGCTGAGGGAGGCGGGCGCGGGCGGAGTCAGGTCCGGCCCGACCGAGATCACGGGGATGCACACCGAACGGAAGGGACCCCAGTTCCCCGCGGCGTCCTCCGCGTGGATCCAGATGCACGTGTTCCCGGGAGCCACGGGGAAGGGGTTCGTCCACGTGACGTTCTCGACGGGCTGGTCGAAGGCGCGGTCCGTCGGGAGCATCGAGAATCCGGTTCCG
>JBBSVS010000299.1:0-1891 GCA_038046665.1 Thermoplasmatota archaeon | reverse complement strand
GGACCAGCCGGCACGACCGGCGGCGTCAACCTCAAGGCCACGGCCGGAACGCTGATTGCGGGCCCCAACAACAAGCTCGAGGCGGGGGAGCTCACGCACTCCAATTCCAGCTCGCGGTCGTGGAGCTTCAACTGGCGGGCCCCCGCGACCGAGGGAGCGGTGAACCTCTATGCGGCCTCGCAGGCCTGCAACGGCAGCGGGACTGGGGGCGACTCGTGGAACTGGTACGGCGGCGCCGTGAACACGCCGTTCCCCATCACGGTCTCCTCGACCGTCGGCGTGGAGGACGACGACGCGCCCGCGCTCTCCCTCGGCCCGGCATATCCCAACCCGTTCCTGGGATCCGCGCGCTTCGATTTCTCGCTTGCCGAGGCGGGGTCGGCCCGGATGGAGGTGTTCGATCTCTCCGGACGCCGCGTCGCGACCATCGTCTCCGGGATCCTGACCGCGGGCAGACACACGGCACGCTGGGACGGACGGGACGAGGGCGGGCGGGCCGTAGGAGCAGGTGTCTATCTCGTGCGGCTCACGGCAGGCGGGAGGACCCTCAGCGCCCGGGTGATCCGTGCGTCCTAGGCATCCGTCGCGACCGATGAGAATGAGTCCACGGTGGACGTGCGCGGCGCTCATCGTCGCGAGCGCGTGCTTCAGAGGCAGGGCAGAGGTCGTTGGCAGAAGGCCGCAGGGTTTGGCTCCCCGGCGACTCCCGTCGTCACGCCTTGCGTCCGATGACCACCCCCAGCGGAGCTTTCCCTGATGAAGAGCGTGCCGCATCGAAAGTCGACGCGCGACCTGCTCGAGTCTCGGCCATCGCCACTCCAGGCGGCGGCCTCTCCTCCTCGAGACGGCCCTGTCGGGCGCAGAGCACAGGGTGACGCCAGTCCCGTGCGGTGGCCGAGGAAGCGCATGCCCGGCCCGATGGACCGTGCCCGGTGGCTGGGCTACTCACAACATTTCATCAGCCTCGGGTGCGTCCTGGGCTGGCCGCCGGCCCGCACCTTCGCCTGCACGCTCTCGATGGGGGGTGGGCTTTCTCTCCTGAGCGGCCTCTACGGGCTCCCCGACGAGCGCCTGCGCACCACCTGCTCGTCTCTGCGGGGCGATGCCCGCTTGACTTGGAACAGGAACTCCGAGCCTCCTATCGGCGGCTGTTCGAGGCGCGTGGCGCCAGTCGCTTGGAGCTGGTCGAATCCCGGTTCCGTTCGGTCGCCCGGCCGTCCCTGCTGCGGATTCCCGCGCGTGCCGCACAAGCGCTCCAGCGTGAGCTGCGGTCCTGCTACGCGGAGTTCAGCTTTTCTCCCGCCTCGGCCGGACTCCCCCCGGACCACATCACTGCGCAGCTCCACTTCGTGGCGTGCCTGCTGGAGTTGGCCGCCGGCACCGGGCCCGACATGGTGCGTGTGATGCAGAGACTGCCAGCATACGTGCGGGATCGCCTCCTCCTGTGGCTCCCCGTACTCCGCGGCGAGGTTGCGGCCAGGCCTGAGGGTAGGTTCTTCGCGATGGTGCTGGTGATCGCGGAGGCGAGGGCGCGTGCCGTTGAGCGAGAGTTCAGTCTGTTTGCGACCCGTCTCACAAGCTGCGCGCAGCCCGTCGGCACGAAGGGACAAGAGGGACGGCATCGGGGAGGCCCGTCAAGTTGGAAGAAGTTGATTCCCGTCAAGTGGATGGAGGTTTCTTGTTGGCCGGGGGGGGATACACCCGGTCTCCCGTTTAGGCAGAGCATGGGGGGTGTGCGGCATGAGATCGGTTCGTGCTGTGCTGCTGCTGGCGGTCCTTCTCACGACGTGCAGTACGCTGGGCAGCGGTGTCGAGCACGTCTTCTCCCTGCCCCTCTACACCGCCCGGACCGGGATGGCCTGCCGGTCGTGCCACTTCGACCGCGACGGCG
>JBBSVS010000298.1:11950-15650 GCA_038046665.1 Thermoplasmatota archaeon | reverse complement strand
CCGCTCATCTCGTCGGCCAGGTATTCCCGCTCCCGGTGGACCGCGGGATCGAAGAACTTGCTGAAGGGATCGAAGAACAGGATCCGAGAGAAGACCGTGGAGAAGACCTTGAACTCCGCGTCGTGGTGTTTGAGGTGCATGAGCTCGTGGGCCACCACCGTCTCGACCTCGTCCCGCTCTAGGAGACGGAGGAGGCCCCGGGACACAAGGACCTTCGGCCCCCGCCCGCCCACGGCCATCGCCAGCGGGTCGTCCGACTCGACGAGCACGACGGGCACCTTCGGCAAACCCTCGAACTCCGCGATGAGGTTCGCGTAGTCCTGCACCCACGTCTCCTCCGGCTTCAGTTCCCGCGGCGAGAAACGCCGGAGCACGGAGGCGGCTCCCTTCCTCCAGACGACGTAGGAGAGGACCGAGGAAACGCCGAGGGCCACGAGGACCGCGCCCGCGGCAGCCGTCTGCACCCCGGAGGTCTCGTAGGCCACCATGTTCGACCGTATGATGCAGAGGAACAGACTTGCGGCCACGAAGAGCCAGAAGAAGATCGTGAGTCCGTAGAAGCCCGTGAGCAGGCTCACGCGGAGCTTCGCGTTGCGCGCGTTCGTCAGGAATACATAGAGCAGGGTGCCCATGGATGCGCCGCAGACCGCGACGATGGACAAGGTCAGCGGGGAAAACCAGTACGCGAGGAGGGCTTCGACAACGACCTCGAGGGCGTCACTCATCCCGCTTCTCCCTCTTCCGGCGCGAGGCCACCTGGACCTTGAGGGCGTCCAGCTGTTCCTTCGTCAGGGCGCCCGGGTTCTCCAGCAGGTAGGAGACCGCAGCGCCGCCGAAGGTGCCGATCACGGAATCCATCATGGCGGCCATGGCCTTCTGGTAGGCGCGGCCCTCCTTGATGCGGTAGAAGACCCGCTTCTCGCTCTGCTTCCGCACCGCCACGAGATCCTTGTCCACGAGGCGGTACAGGGTCGTCGTCACGGACGTGTAGGCCACGTCCCGAGCCTTGCGGACCTCCTCGAAGATGTCGCCCGAGGTCGCCTCTCCCCGGTTGCGCACGGCGCGCAGCACGGCCAGTTCGAGCTCGCCGAGTTCCACGGATGACTATAGTAATAGTAATCGTATTAAGCTTTGCCCCGGTGGAGAGCACAGTTCTTCGGCCCGGTGCCTATCCTTTGAGGCCGTCCGCCTGCGTCGACACGTCGGCGAAGCGCTGACCCAGGAGGTCCAGGGCCTTCAGGAGTGCGTCCTTCGCCGACATGGAGCCGTCCGTCTCGAACTGCAGGACGAACCGCGTGGGGTCGTTGGACACCTTGATGGAATCGACCTTGTACGCATCCTTGAACTTCTCGCAGACCTTGCAGTCCGAGGGGAGCTCCACGGCCTCCTCCTCGAGGGAGGTCGTGATCATGTGGCTCGTGCAGAAGGGGACCTCGGGATCCAGGGCGTCGAGGCTCTTGCTCCCCGCCTTCAGGAGCGGGACGTACTGGTGGCCTACCCCGTGCGTGGCCTGCCACTTCGCGTGGTCCTTGCCCGTGCCCAGTTGCGCGGTCGCGTAGATGAGGATGGCCTGCTCATCGATCAGCTGGACGATGGGGATAGCCTGGTCCTTCGGCCGGAGTTTCGGGTCCCCGATGGGCTCCAGATCCGCCGAGGTCACGAGTCCGGGTCCGCGCTTGTTGATCGAGTAGATGATCGTGCAGCTGGGGCAGCCCTCCCCATGGCAGGAGGGGCAGTCTTCCCGGAGGTTGTAGAGGCCCAAGTCCGTCGGGATCGGGACGAGGCCGAGGCGGTGGGCGATGATCTCGTCGAAGAGCGGGCTCACGCTCTCGTATTCCTTGCCGTCCTCCGAGCGGATCGGCCCCAGGTGGAACTCCACGTCCTCGATCGCCATCTTCGGGACGTCGGCGATGAGGACGCGCCGCAGCGCGTTCACGTAGGACGGGTCCGTCTCCGAGAGGAGCAGGCGGAGGTAGTCGTCCTTCTTCTCCAGGACCTTGACCTTCATCTAGACCCTCCGGCCCCGCCGCCCTCCCTTGGGCTTCGTGCCGTCGTGGGGAATCGGAGTGACCTCCTCGATGCGTCCGATGCGCAGGCCCGCCCGCGAGAGCGCGCGGATCGCGGACTGGGCTCCCGGACCGGGAGACTTGGACCTGTTCCCGCCCGGCGCGCGCACTCGCACGTGGATCGAGTCGATGCCCTTCTCCTTCGCTGCGTCGGCCACGCGCTCTGCGGCCTTCATCGCGGCGTAGGGGGAGGCCTCGTCCTTGGCGGCCTTCACGACCATGCCGCCCGTGGCCTTCGCGATCGTCTCGGACCCGGTGATGTCCGTGAGCGTGATGATGATGTTGTTGTACGACGCGTAGATGTGCGCGATGCCCCACTTCGACAAGGTCAGGCCTCCTTGGATTCCGTCGCGGGCGGAGTCGGCGCTTCCGGTCCACCCTCGGGGCCCTCGGCCTCACCGCCTTCTCCCGCGGGGGGTGCGGGAGGCGTAGCGGCCTGGCGGACGGGATGCAGATCGTTCGCGATGGGCGACCGCTCGTCGTAGATGATCACGTTCTCCTCCTGGCGGGAGACGAGGTAGCCGGGGATCGTCACGCGTCCCCCGCTCACGGAGACGTGTCCGTGGACGATGAACTGCCGCGCCTGGCGCGGCGTGAAGGCGAGGCCCTTGAGGAACGTGAGGGTCTGCAGTCGCCGGGAGAGGAGCGCCTCGACGTCGAGGGCCAGGACGTCGTCCAGGGTCGTGCCCTCTAGGGGCAGGAGCCCGAGGCGGCCGAGCCTCCGCAGGAGCTGCTCGCGCTCCTTCTCCGCCTGCTTGTCCCCGGTGCGCACGCGCGCTTGGAGCTCACGGGCCCGCTGCCGGAACCGACGGAGGGTGAACTGGGAACGCCATAACTCCTTCTTGTTCTTCAGGCCGTACTTCTTGAGGAGCTCGTTCTCGGTCTTGATCCGCTCGGCCTCCCACGGATGGGACGGCCGCTCGTACTTGGCTCGGGAGAATTTGGGGTCGCCCAACTACTCACTCCTTCTTCTCCGCCGCGGGCTTCGGGGCTTCCTTCTTCGCTTCCTTCTTCGCTTCCTTGGCGCCGCCCTCTTCGGCCTTCTTCGCGGCCTGGGCGGCCAAGGCGGCCTTCTTCGTCACCCCGACGGTCAGGCCGGTGCGGCCGTTGCTCCGGGTGCGCTGCCCGCGGACCTTCTGGCCGGTGTCGTGCCGGACGCCCTTGTAGGAACGGATCATCTTCATGCGGTTGATGTCGTCCCTTACGCGGAGGTCCACGTCCGATCCGAAGACGTGCATGTCCAGTCCCGTCTCCCAGTCCTTCGGACGGTTGACCATCCAGTGCGGGAACGTCTCCCCGAGGTTCCCCAGGAGGGCCTCGATCTGGTCCGTCTGCTCCTCGGACAGGTTGCCGAGGCGCTCCGCCCGCGAGACGCCGACCCGGTCGGTCACCGCCTCGGAGACGCGGATGCCGACGCCGCCGATGGACGTGAGCGCATAGGCCACGGACCGCGTGCCGTCCAGGTCCGTGTTCGCCATGCGGATGATGTAGCGGAAGTCTTCTTTGACGCCCTCGAGCTTCTTGGGGGCCTTCGGAGCCTTCGGCTCCTCTTCCTTTTCTTCCTTCTTCTTGCGCTCGCCCTTCTCGGGCTTCTTGCCCTCGGCGGGCGAAGGCGCAGCCTCCGGTTCAGGAGT
>JBBSVS010000298.1:0-11940 GCA_038046665.1 Thermoplasmatota archaeon | reverse complement strand
TCCTTAGGCATGGGAGTATCCCCGGATGGGACAGGAGTCCAAACTCCAGGTGATATTTAAGGATTCATGCCCGCGCACGGCGGCGTCCCTTCTTTCCCGCTGGTCCGGGGACCCTTTCCCAGTATCCTGGATGGGCGAGCACGAGCCCCGCCCCGTCGACCTCGAACTCCGCGGTGAAGCGGTTGAAGAACGCCTCGTACCGATACCGGCGGTCCGCGAGTCGCGTGTAGCCCTACCGCACGGGCGCGATGTGGAATTCCGGGAAGGTCATCCACGCGGCGAGGATCTCCGCGCTCTCGCCGACGGGTAGATTGAGGCGCCGGATCGCCTGCGAGTTCGTCACGGGCGTCGCGATCCGGACGCGGAGGTGCTCAGATTCTACGATCGGCCCGCCCCCTTGATCGAGCAGAGCGCCTTGTACCCGCTGCCGCGTTTCACGATCTCCGCCTTTCCGAACGCCTCGGCCATCCGCGCGCGGATTGAATCCGCACCCTGTCTCGTCCTCGCCACGAGCCAGAGCTTTCCGCCCCCCAGCAGATGGCTCGGCGCCTCCTGGATGATCCGGTCCACGACGCCTCGGCCGGCACGGATCGGCGGGTTGCAGACGATGTGGTCGAAGGCCATGCCCGCCACCGGATCGTAGAGGTCTCCGCGACGCACCTCCGCGTTCGTCACCCCGTTGGCCTTCAGGTTCGCCTTCGCGAGGGCCACCGCCCGCTCGTTGACGTCCGTCAGGACGACATGCCCGCCTTCGGAGAGACGTGCGGCGACGAGGCCGATCACGCCGTATCCGCAGCCCAGGTCGAGGATGAGCTCGCACGGCCCGACTTGGAGTGCCTCGATGAGGAGTTCGGTCCCCCGGTCCAGCTCGCCTCGGGAGAACACGCCCGCGTCGGTCCTCAACCGGAGGGATTGGCCGCGGATCTCGACCCGAGTCTCCGCGGGTCGGGAGCGGGACGCGGGCTTCCTCGAGAAGTACTGCTCACCCATCGCCGATCGGGATGGGACGATGGACCTTAAGGACGCCGCTCACGGCTTTCGAGGCGGAGCCTTGGAGGTCTGGGTCAGGAGGACCGTCGCGATCTGCAAATCCTCGCTCGACCCGGAGTAGTTGCCCTGGCGGAACTCGCGCTCCGCGCGGCCCAGGACCTCCTGCACGTCGGGGAGGAAGGGGAACTCCGCGTTGCTCAGGATCTCCACGCGCTTGCGCGTCTCCTCGAGGGCCTTCACGAGGGTCTCCCGCGCGTTCCTCCGGCGGGCGAAGGCCGCGTGGGCGCGGTCCAGCTGCTCGAGGGCCCGCGCATAGCTGCCTTCCCGCACGGCCCGTCGCGCCTCCTTGATCGCGGCCTCGGCCTCGTAGGAGTGGAACCCCTCCCGGACCATGCGGGAGTAGAGGACCTCGGCGTCGGCGAGGCCGGTGGCCGCGCGATTGTGGGTGTCTCCCAAGGCCAAGGAATCGTCGTTCAAGCGTTTGGCCATGGGGAGGGCGGGCTCGATCATGCCCCGTGCGAGCATGTCCCGTGCGAAGGCGACCTGCCGCTCGATGCGCTCCGTGACGATGCCCTCGCCCCGCAGTTCGGCGAGTTGTGTCTCGGTCCGCGCGAGGATCTGGTTTGTGTCGGCGTAGTCCGCACGCAGCTTCTCCGCGCGGGCCTCGATGTCCATCGCGATGCGCGTCGCCGCGTCCACGTGGCCTAGGGCGAGCTCCCGCGTCGCGTCCTCCAGGGACCGCTCCAGGCCGAGGGTTGCGCCTTCCGCGAAGACCTTCGGGTTCTTAGGACCCTGCGTATCGGCGAGGGCCTCGATCGCGAGCTCGGCGAGGAAGATGCGGTTCGAGGCCGCGTTCGCATTCATGAGGAGCGTGCGGCCCTCCTCCGCCGCCTGGTCCAGGAGGGCCTTCGCCTCCAGGTAGTTCGGAACAAAGGAGCTGTTCTCCCAGGCGCCGGCCAAGACATTCTCCTCCGCGCGGCCCAACACCGCTTCGAGATCTTCCGTGTGAAGTCCAAGACGGCGCAGGTCGTCGATCCGGATCCGCAGAGCCTTCACCGCCTTCTGGTATCCGGAGAAGCGCTCCTCGAGGGTGATCGCGATGGACTCCGCCTTGCGCGCGGCGTTGAGGGCCTTCGAGAACTGGTGCGCATTGAAGAGCTGCTTCGCGACGCCGAGCGCGTCCTCCGCGGCCTTCATGTCCGCCTGCGAGAGGCGCAGGACGGTGACGAGGCCCTCGGAGTGCACGATGGCTTCCTCCGCGTGGCGGGCGCGGAACGACTTGAGTATCCCCAGACCGCTGCCCTTCGTCGTCGCCGACTCCATGTTCGACCCCCTCAGTGAGCCCACTCGCGCATGAGCGGACATGGAAGCATCCGCATCAGGCCGATGGGCACGGAATACATGGGACGCCGGTGGTAAAAGCGTTGTGATTGTTCGTCCGTGATAATCAGCGGTGAGAACGTCCGGGATCCTTTTCTCGGAATCGTTGGTCCGGAGTGGCTTTCTCCCGGGGAAGCATTATTATCAACCCGAGCCTACGCCGCGTTGACATGAGCGGCCTCCTGCAGCTGGCGCGGCCCTTCAACTGTGTGATGTCCGCCGTCGGCGTCCTCATCGGCGGGGTCGTGGCGGTAGGCGCGCGGGCGTGGGGCGTCTTCGCGGGGCCGCTCGTCCTCGCGGCCGTGGCGGCCATGGTTTTCACCGCGGGCGGGAACGCCCTCAACGACCTCTACGATCGAGAGACGGACAAGGTGAATCATCCCGACCGGCCCTTGCCCTCCGGGAAGTTATCCCTCAGGGCCGCGCGGGCGTTCGCCGCCGGGGCCTTCCTCGTCGCCGCGGTCCTCGCTGTATTCGTGAACGTGTACTGTCTCGCGGTCGTGGCCGTGAACGCAACGTTCATGGTCACCTACGAAGCGCGCTTGAAGGCCGTCGGGGCTCCGGGCAACGTGGTCATCGCCTACCTCGTGGGTTCCCTCTTTCTCTTCGCCGGCTTGGCCGTCCTCTCCTCCGACACGGACCCGCTCATCCGAGCGACCATCCTGGCGGTCCTCGCCTTCTGCGCGACCCTCGGGCGGGAGATCACGAAGGACATCGAGGACATGGCCGGGGACGTGGACCGGCGGACGCTCCCGCAACGCATCGGAGCGAAGCCCGCGGGAGGCGTGGCCGCAGCGGCCCTCATGGCCGGCGTGGTCCTCAGCTTCGTCCCGTGGATGTACGGCGTCCTCCCTGTCGCCTACCTGGCCGTCGTGCTCGTCGCGGACGGAATGTTTATCTACGCCGCCCTTCACTCGGCGGCGAACCCGTCGCGGTCCCAGCGGGTGACGAAGTACGCGATGATCGTCGCCCTGGTGGCGTTCCTCGCGGGAGGCTTGCTGTGAAGGTCTATGAATCCCTGATCGAGCGTCGCACCCACGGCCGGCTCCCCATGACGCTCCTCGATCCGGACAAGCAGTCTGCGGAAGAGGCGGGCCGCCTCGCCGGTGGGGCCGCGAAGAGCGGAACCGACGCGATCATGATCGGTGGTTCGACCGGCGTCACGCAGGAGAAGGTCGACGCCACGGTCCTCGCGATCAAGGCGGCGGCGAAGGTCCCCACGATCCTGTTCCCAGCGAGCGCCGGGAACCTCTCCCGCCACGCGGACGCCCTCTACTTCATGAGCCTCCTCAACAGCCGCGACCCGCGTCTGATCGTCGGCGAGCAGAGGCGGGCCGCTCCCCTGGTCAAGATGTGGGGGCTCGAGACGATCCCCATGGCGTACCTCGTGGTCGAACCGGGGATGCGGGCCGGCGAAGTCGGTCGGGCAGACCCGATCCCGCGCGGGAGTCCTCAGACCGCGGTGGAGTACGCCCTCGCGGCCCAGATGCTCGGCATGAAGCTCGTCTACCTCGAGGCAGGGAGCGGGGCGCCGGAGCCTGTCCCGTCGGAGATGATCCGCGCGGTGCACGAGGCCACCGAAATCCCCCTCATCGTGGGCGGCGGCATCCGTTCGGCCGAGGCCGCGTCCGCGGTCGCGAAGGCCGGTGCGGACATGGTCGTCACGGGAACCGTGGTCGAGCGGTCCAAGGACGGCGAGACCCTCCGGAGGATCATCGAGGCGGTGAAAGCGACCTGATGCGTGTGTTCCGGCCGAAGACCGTGGCGGAGAGTCACGCGGAGACCACGAGGATGGCCCGGCGGCTGTTCGTCGCGCCGCCTCCGCGGCGGATGGTCCTTCCAATCCTCGCGTTTTCAATCATGGAGGCCTACCTCCTCGTCTACCCCGCGCTGGACTGGGGGCGCGTCCTCCTCGGGACCGCCGCGATCGCGGTCCCCGCCTATGCGTCCGCGCTGCTCACGAAGCCCGTGGCCGCCGGCCTCGGCGGGCGCATGTACTTCCGGCGTTCCTTCCTCCTCGTCTTCGTCGGGCTCATCCTCCTTGGGGCCTTCGAGGTCGTCGCGGTCTCCGCGTTCTCGATTGTGGCGCTCGTGAACAACACATCCTTCTTCAGCCGCATCGACAAGTTCGCAGTCCTGGGCTACGGGGCGATCCTCTGGGTGCGGGAAGTCATCCTCTCCGCCACCTCGAACTCGAAGCACGTGCGCTCTCTCCCCGCGGCGGCCCTGCATCCCTTCCTTGGCCTCGTCGGCATGGCCTTCTTCGTCCCCCTCTCCCTCCTCGAATTCATCGTCGACCTCCTCGTCCTGGCGATCTTCTTCCTGTCCGCGGTGGCCTATGCCGAGATTGCGAAGCGCCCGCTCCTGCGCTCCTTCGGCGTGGACGGGCTCAAGCTCCTGCGTTCCACATTGGACGTGTACGGCGACGCGGAGGAGTCCGGCATCGCCGAGCTCGAGGGATTCTTCGATTCGATCAGCGTGTCGGCTCGCGTGCGGGTCGCTGGACTTGCCTTCCGGACGGCGAGGGGGATCAAGGCGCTCTTCGTCGCGCCGACGGTCCACCCCGGACCCATGGGGTTTGTGAGCGGCAGCGATCTACCGACGAAGGTGGCGAAGCAACTGGAGGACCTGACGCCGAACGTCCTCGTGGCCCACGGGCCCACGACCCATGACGAGAACCCTGCGACGAGTGGCGAGGTGAGGAAGGTGGCCGACGCAATACGCCAGCTCCTCGCCGCATCCGCCTACGGCCCCCGGGCAGGTCAGGCGCGGCGCGCATCCTACGGGCGTGCCACGGCCCTTGCCCAGGCCTTCGGCGACCTCGTCGTCATCGTCTCCTCCTTCGCCCCAAACCCCACGGACGACATCGACAGTGCAACGGGCCATGCGGCCGTGCAGGAGGCCAAGCTCGCGGGTGCGAAGGACGCCTTCTTTGTGGACGCCCACAACTGCCTCGAGCCCGGAGTCGGGCTGACCCTCTTCGGGTCGCAAGGCAGCCACGAGATTATCCAAGCCGCCCGCCGAGCCACCGAGGCGGCTCTTCAGGCGCCGAAGGACCGCATACGCCTTGGCCACGGCGCGAAGCTCGGGATCGGCACGCGGGACCAGGGGTTCGGAGCCCGCGGGATCGAGGCGCTCGTGGTCGAGGTGGCGGGGCAACGCACCGCGTATGTGCTCTTCGACGGGAACAATATGGTCCCCGGAATGCGGGACGCGGTCGTTGAGCGGACCCGGGCGCTGGTCCAGGAGGCGGAGGCCATGACCACGGACAACCACTCGGTGAACCTGACGATGGATGGCTTCAACGCGGTGGGCGCGGTCTTGGACAAGGAGACGATCTTGGCCGGTTCCGAATCGGCGGTGCGGGAGGCCGTCGCCAACCTGGAGGACGCCGAGGTCGCCGCCTTCACCGGGGACATCCCGGATTTCCGCATCTTCGGGCAGCAGAGCGCCTCGCGCCTCACGACGTCGATTAACTCGACGATGGCGGTGCTCCGACCCGCGCTCTACGTGACGATGTCGGGCGCGGTGGCCCTCGGGGCCTTGGCCCTCGTGCTGTTCTAGAAGAGCTCCAGAAACCAGCGGTGGATTCGCAGGTCTCCGCCCAGCTCTGGGTGGAACGCGGCGCCGATGAGGTGACCCTGCCGCGCGAGGACGATTTTGTCCTGATAGCGGGCGAGGGTCTTGCAGTCTCCCCAGGTCCGCACGATCGCGGGCGCCCGGATGAAGACGCCGTGGAAGGGTTCTCTCAGTCCCTCGACGTAGAGGTCGGCCTCGAAGGATTCCTTTTGCCGCCCGAAGGCGTTGCGGTCCACGGCCATGTCCATGAGGGCGAGGAGGCGGCTCCGGGTCTTCTCCGCCTGGGGCCCGCCGTCCTTCGCCAGGAGGATGCAGCCCGCGCAGGTGCCCATGATCGGCATGTGCTCCTCCTTCGCGCGGCGCACGATCTCGTCGAACAGGTCGAGCTTCATGAGCAGCTTGGAGATCGTTGTGCTCTCCCCGCCCGGGATCGTGAGCCCGTCCACGCGGTCCAGGTCCGCGCGCTTGCGCACGGCGAAGGCTTCTCCGGAATAGCCGAACTCCCGAATGGCCCGCGCGACGGCGTCGACGTGCTCGCTCACGTCGCCCTGGACGCCGATGACGCCGATCCGCATCGGTACGACGACGGCGGTGGCTCGATAAAAACCATTCGCGGCCGGCAGGAGCTCAGCTGTTCTCCCGCTTCTGTCCGTATCCTTCGCGGAAAAGCTCCTGGAGGACCTCCGCGAAGCGCTCGGAGTTCGCCAAGCCCCCGAGGCGCGTGCTGACGACGTTGTTCAGGATGACCTCCTCTCCGGGCGTGGGCGACTGATTCGGCCGCAACACCTGGTCTCCCTCCGGGAACACGGCTTCGCCCACGGGGGAGCGGGCGAGAGCATCGGGCTTGCTGGCGTCCAGGGGGACGACCTCGAAGAAGCGGTCCATCAGGATAGGACGGCGGAACGCGCCCATGACCGCGACCCGCACGCGGTCCACGGCGGGGTCGAGGGACGTGTTCTTCTCGAGGGCCTCGCGGTTGATGCCGATCTGGTGAAGGGCGAGCTCCGGAGACATTCCGCCGCACACCGTCACATACCAGTGACGCAAGGTTTCGATGGGGAATCTCGGGCTCGACTCGTCGCCCGTGCCCGGCCTTCTAGGCACGGAGAAATCATCTTTTCCTCGACTATTTCTATGTTCACTTCAGAAAATCTGGCGTGAGACAACCTGTCACTGCGGTCTTTGGCGCGGAACCTCTGTGGTTCTCGCGGGTCTCTCGACGTTACGATATGCTTATCTACAACCCGGTTTTACGCCCGCATAGGGATGCCGTACGGCGATCGGTTTCGTACTCATCGACATCGAACCCAACCGGGAGAAGGAGGTCTACCAGAAGCTCCTCAAGGTGGAGCAGATCGTGGAGCTCTACCCGCTCTTCGGTGAGTACGACCTCATCGCCAAGGTCGAAGCGGAGACCTTCGATGCGATCGGCGAGATCGTCGTCAGGGAGATCCGATCCATCGACGGCGTGAAGGCGACGAGGACGCTCCCCCGGATGACGTTCTGATTAGATCCAACGCGCCCCAGATGCGATGAGCCGTTCGTTTCTTCGGTCAACCTCTCGACGCACCCGCAAGTGATAGGCGAGGAGCAGATCCACCGCTTTCGTCCTCGTAGTCGCGCGGGCCAGCGGACCTACGTAGCGCCACTCCCGGCGGGCCCCCCGCGCCCGGGTTCGTAGGACCAGGAGTAAAGGTATCGGTGGCCTTTGATTTCCCGGGCGACCAGGCCGCATCCGAGTTGCGCGTTACCACCGTTTGGTGGAAACAGCGCGCAGGACCGAGGCCGTGGAGCCTACACGCAGCGTACAGGCAAGTTCCCTAGGAGGCGGAGACGCTATCCCGTTACCTCCGCTCAGTGGTAACTCGCCCCCTCACTCCTCCCCGTGGGGCTCGTAGACCGCGATTGCCTCGATGGCCACCTTGAGCCCGGGCGAATCGATGCCCAGCTTCGCGGGTGACCGTGCGGGCGGCTCCTCCGGGAAGAATCCCTCGTAGGTCTCGTTCATCGCCTTGAAGTCGTCCGGGTCTGCGAGGAACACCGTCGTCTTGACGACGGACGTCATCGCGAGCCCGAGTTCCTCCAAGATCGACCGGATGTTGGAGAGGCACTGGCGGGTCTGCCCACCCACGTCCGCCGCGGCCCACTCGCCCGATTTCGCCGCCGGCTTCAGGGGCGTCTGGGCCGAGATGAACACGAGACCGTTCGCCACGACGCAGTGGGAGTAGGGGCCGATAGGTTTCGGGTGGTTGGGCAGATCCGGGACGGACTTCATGGGCTCACGCCTGCCGGGAAGGAGCGCGGGTCGAAAAGCCTTTGCCGCGCGACGAGTCCCGCCTCCCGTTCTTCTTTCGGGCAACAACTATATTAAATCGTGACGGCCTTTTTGGCGGTGAAGCGGTCAAGGAAGGCCCCCAAGCCCACAGGTGGGTCGTCATGTCGAAGAAAGATCTAGCCCTCCGCATAGGCGGCGCCGCGGGCGACGGCGTCTCGTCCACGGCGGAGAGTTTCGCCAAGATCTCCGCGCGCAGCGGCCTCCACGTCTGGACCTATTCCTCCTATCAGAGCGTCATCCGCGGCGGTCATGTGTGGACGCAGGTCCGAGGCGGCTTGGAGTCGCTCCTGTCCCATGGCATCGACCCCGACGTCGTTGTCGCACTGAACCAGCAGACGGTGGACGTGCACCAAGGCCAGGTAGCCGAGGGCGGCGCCATCATCTACGATTCCGACCTGCTGAAAGCGAATCCCGCCAAGCTCCGTCCCAGGGTGCGCCTGCTGGGCATGCCCCTGCGCAAGATGGCGCAGCAGATCACTCCGAACGCGCTGATGCGCAACACGGTGGCCCTCGGGGCCGCGGTCCAGCTCTTCGACATGGACTTCCGCCACGTGGAATCGGCCTTCAAGGACATCTGGGGCGACAAGAAGCCTGAGGTCGTCCAGGAGAACATCCAGGCCGCGAAGATCGGAGCGGAGGCAGTCACCCGGGCGGGCGGATCCCTCCAGCTCGGCCTGAGGTATTCGAACGTGCCGAAATACCTCATGACGGGCAACGATGCGGTGGCCCTCGGCGCCCTCGCCGCCGGGGTGAAGTTCCACGCGCAGTACCCGATGACGCCCGCGTCGTCCATCCTCCACTGGTTGGCGGCGCACGGGCCGAAGTACGGCGTCGTCGTGAAGCAGGCGGAGGACGAGCTCGCCGCGATGAACATGGCCGTGGGCGCGGGCCATGCGGGCGTGCGGGCGATGACCGCGACGTCCGGTGGCGGCTTCTGCCTCATGGTCGAGGCGATCGGCCAGGCGGGCATGACGGAGACCCCGCTCGTCGCCGTCCTCGTGCAGCGCGGCGGGCCCTCGACCGGATTGCCGACGAAGACGGAACAAGGAGACCTCAACCTCGCCCTCGGTGCCGGCCAGGGCGACTGGCCCCGCGCGATCCTCGCGCCCCGCCACCCTGAGGAGTGCTTCCGCCTCACGGCCCAGGCCTTCAACCTCGCAGAGATCTACCAAACGCCGATCATCCTGATGTCCGACCTCTACCTGGGCGAGGGCTTCCGCACGGTCGAGAAGCCCGACTTCAACGTGCCCATTGTGCGCGGCATGATGGCCGCGGACGGCGGGAACCCGGGCGGCTTCAAGCGGTACGCCTACACGGAGAGCGGCGTGAGCCCGCGCGTCCTCCCCGGGACGAAGGGGTATGAATACGTCGCCGCGAGCGACGAGCACAACGACGAAGGGCTCCTCCTCTCCGACATCCTCGCGGGCCTCCCGGAGCACGTCGAGGAGCGCCGCAGGATGCACGAGAAGCGCATGCGCAAGCTCGATGGCCTCCGCAAGGACACCCCGTCACCGGAGTTATGGGGGCCGAGGAACGCCGACCTCACGTTTCTCTCCTGGGGCTCCACCTGGGGCCCGGCGCATGAGGCCATCCTCCATCTCGAAGAGGAGGGCATCCTGGTCAACTCCCTCGAGTTCCCCACGCTCTTTCCTTTCCACGTGGACGAGACGTTGAAGATTCTCAAGGGAGCGAAGAAGACCCTGTCCGTGGAGGGCAACTACACGGGCCA
The DNA here is from genome assembly GCA_038046665.1 of Thermoplasmatota archaeon. GTDB lineage: Archaea > Thermoplasmatota > Thermoplasmata > RBG-16-68-12 > RBG-16-68-12 > RBG-16-68-12. Next base: position 1,927 of record JBBSVS010000298.1, on the reverse strand, counting down.
GTTCGCCCGCCTCCTCCGCGCGGAGACGGGGCACACGCCGACGGCCCAGTTGCACAAGTACGACGGGGAGCCCATTTCCTGGCGGGACATCGCCGAGAAGGTCCTCGAGGTGGTCGCATGAAGCTCGAGTTCGAGCTGGACACCTACAAGTCCGAGGTCAAGCCGACATGGTGCCCGGGATGCGGGGACTACGCGGTCCTCAACGCCCTGCAGCATGCGATGGTCGAGCTGCAGCTGGAGCCGTGGAACACCCTCATCGTCTCGGGGATCGGCTGCTCGAGCAACCTGCCGCACTTCCTGTCCACGTATGGGTTCCACGCGATCCACGGCCGCGCGGTCGCGGTGGCCGAAGGCATCAAGCTCGCCAACCCCGACCTGAACGTGATCGTCACGGGTGGCGATGGCGACGGCTACGGCATCGGCGTGGGCCACTTCATCCACGCGATGCGCCGCAACATCGACCTCACGTATATCGTGATGAACAACCAGATCTACGGGCTCACGACGGGCCAGGCGAGCCCGACGTCGGAGATGGGGATGAAGACGAAGTCCACGCCGCTCGAGGGCGTCATCGAGAACCCGATCGACCCGATCGCCCTCGCGCTGTCCACCGGGGCGACTTTCGTCAGCCGGGCGTTCAGCGGCGATGCGAAGCAGATGGCCGTGATGGTCGCCAAGGGCATCGAGCACAAGGGCTTCTCCCTCATCGACGCGATGTCGCCCTGCGTCACCTACAACAAGGTGAACACGTACGACTTCTTCCGCAAGCGCGTCTACGACCTGAACAAGGAGGGCCACGATCCGAGCGACCTGAAGGCCGCGTTCATGAAGGCCCTCGAGTGGCCCGTGTTGCAACGCGAGCGGATCCCTCTCGGCTTGTTCTATCAGAACGACCGCGTGCCCACCTACGAGAGCCTCGAGCCCGCCTATCGCAAGGGCAACCCGATGAAGCAGTCCCTGGGCGTCGACGACTCGGACGATCTGCTGGCGGAGTTCCTCTGAGACGCGTCCTTGGACGCAGGCTCAGGATCCGAGTTTCTCGCCGACGAGGACGAGGGCGATTCGTCCCGGTCGCTCCCGCTCGTAGATGACGAGCTTCCCGACGTAACTCCCCGCGCCTCCCGTCGCCCGCACCCGTTTGTCTTCGAGGGGTAGGGCCACCTCACGCACGCGGCGCAGGGCATCCTCCAGGGCGGGCACGAGCTTATTCATGCCCGCAACCCAAATCACATGCGCGGGCCCGTACGCGTAGAAGGCTTGCCGGTTCCCGCTCATGTCGCTCCCGATGACCTCGCCGGTCTCGCAGATTGCCTGGGCGCTCCCGAGGTAATCGTCCGCCTCCATGGAGAGTTTCGCACGCAGGCGGCCGCGCTTGGCTGCGTCGTTCTCGGCCGTCCACTCCGAGTTCAGGTATCGGTATCCGGAATCGGGCGCTTTCATGCGGTCGACGAGGCCGATCTCGATCAGCGTGGTGGAAGTGCCATGGGCAACCGCGGAACCTTTCGGGACCATCCCCAGGATCGTGGTCAGGGCTTCCGTCCGGCCTTTCACGTACGTGGGCTCGACGCCTCGCAGCTTCAGGGCGGCGAAGGTCTGTTCTACTCGCACACGGGCTTCCGGTGAGATACCTTCCACGATGACGAACTCCTGCACCCGTGATTTGTGTTCACGCGTCAATACGGACCTTTGGGAACTCGATGGGTCCGGCCGGTTCCACGCCGACCTGCATCTTCTCGATCCGTTCGCGGCATGCATCGACCCGGCCGATGATGGCAGCGGAATCGAGTATCGCTTGTTCCTTGGTCGCGTTGCCACCGCCCCGCCCCGATTGCGTCACGGCATAACCCAGCAGCGCAAACAGCGCCACCGCGATTAAAATAAGAAACAGTGCATTGCCTTTTTGCCGTGAACTATGTGCCATTCATCT
>JBBSVS010000297.1:0-1747 GCA_038046665.1 Thermoplasmatota archaeon | reverse complement strand
ACGTCGCCTGACGAAACAGGCTCCGGCTCAGGGGACGCGCCCATCGGGTGGAGCCTACTTAACGATTTCGCGCAGACCTTCCCCAAAGGAAGACTGCCTCTCAATGAAGGAAGACTCGCACGAAGCGCGGCGGGAGGTCTACGCGCGATAGACCCGCACTCATTTCGTTCGCAGCGCAGGATACACAAGTGTGAAGCCCGAGCGGCACCGCGTTCCACTTCTTCCTGATACGGACCGGTGGCAGCACCTTGCAGTCCGCAGCCGGGAACGCCTGAGCGTCAATGGGGCGCGAGCTGGAACTCCGCCACGAGGGACCCGAGGCGGCGGAAGACCTCCTCGACGTTCTCTCCGGTCTTCGCGCTCATCATCACGTACTCGCAGTCGAAGGCCTTGGCGACCTGCTGCACGTCCCGCTCGCCATACTGCGCGCTCGAGGCCAGGTCGGACTTGTTCACCGCGATGAGGATGGGCACGCGGCCCACGATCTGCTCGACGCCATCGATCCAGTCGTCCAGGTCGTCCAACGTCTTGCGGCGCGTCAGGTCCGCCACCGCGAGGATCCCCGTGGCCCCGTAGAAGTAGGCGTCCTTGAGCAGCTCGCGGAAGCCCATCTCCCCCATGATGTCCCAGATCGTCATGTCCATGTCGATGAGCAGGTCGCGCACGGGGCTGAAGACCCGCAATTCCTTCTTGGAGACCTTCGTACCGATTGTGGTGAGGTACTGGTCGTCGAACATGTCGAGGACGTAGCGGCGGATGAGCGACGTCTTCCCGACGGCCTTCTCGCCGACGAGGCAGATCTTCGACTTGAGCTGCTTCGTGTCCGTCATCGCGCGTCCTCGCTAGGGCCAGGAGGGCGGACGCAGTGTGATACTTAATCGTTTTCGGCTCGTTCTCTCGACAAGGACTCAGCGGGCGGGGACGAGCCCTTCCTTCTCGAGGATTGCGCTGCCGAGGCGCCGGAACAGGGACTCGACATTCTCCCCCGTCTTCGCGGAGCAATAGATATAGGGGGCTCCGAAGGCCTTCGTGGCCTGACCGATCTCCTTGTCCCCGTAGAGGACCATGACCTCGTCCTTGAGGTCGATCTTGTTGATTGCGAAGACCACGGGGATCTCCCCGACGACGTTGAAGACGCTCTGCACCCAGTCGTCGAGCTCCTTCAAGGTCGAGTAGCGCGTGAGGTCGGCCACGCCGAGGGTGCCTTTCGCCCCGTGGAAGAAGGCCTCCTTGAGCAGATCGCGGAAACCCTTCTCGCCCATGATATCCCAGATCGTCATGTCCATCTGGATCTGCGTGCTTTGGTCCGGATAGTCGAAGACGAGCTCCTTCTTCGAGACCTTGGCACCCAAGGTCGTGATGTACCGGTCGTCGAACTCGTCCTGCACGTAGCGACGGATCAGGCTGGTCTTGCCCACCGCGGCCTCGCCGACGAGGCAGACCTTCGTCTTGATCCGCTGGGTCTCGGGCATCGGGGGGCTCGGCGCCGATTCGCCTGACGCTACTTAAACATGCGCGCGCGGTCGTCTCTCCATGAGAACCTTTAAGGAACGCACGATGGTTGGAGGCGAGATGCGGACGAAGCATCGGATGATCGCCGCGATCGACACGAGGGATGTGGATCGCGCCCGCCTCGTCGCGGAGGCGGTCCGGGACCACGTGGCCGCGATCAAGGTGAACTGGCCCCTCGTCCTGGCGGGCGGCCTGTCCGTCGGCAAGGAATTCTCCAGGCTCGGGTACGTGCTCT
>JBBSVS010000296.1:0-2787 GCA_038046665.1 Thermoplasmatota archaeon | reverse complement strand
GGCGGCGCGAGCGTCGTGCACGCGATGGCGGCGGGCAAGCGCGCGGCCCTCGCGATGGACGCGTACCTGATAGAGAAAACGAACAAGGGCGCATGAACGCGCGCGTGCGCGCGCGTTCCCCGCACGTGCGCGAAGTAATCAGAATCGGCCTTCGCCAAGGACCCGCAAACGATTAAATAGAGCCCGCCGCGTGCGACGGGGGTCGTGCGGCGACTCATCATCACCGAGAAGTTCAACGCAGCGGTGCGCATCGCCACAATCCTGAGCGATGGTAAGGCCAAGCGGACCTACCTGGAGGGCACCCCGGTCTTCGAGTTCACGGCCGGCGGGGACCCGGTCCAGGTCGTCGGCCTCCGAGGGCACATCATCAACCTCGATTACCCGGAGGCCCTGAACGACTGGGCGGGCACGGACCTCAAGGAGCTCATCTGGGCGGAGCCCCAGAAGGTCGTGACCGCCGGCAAGATCGGCGCGGCCCTCAAGTCCCTGGCGGTCCACGCGGACGAGGTCGTCATCGCGACGGACTTCGACCGGGAAGGCGAACTCATCGGCGTCGAGGCCCTCGAGATCCTCCGGAAGATCAAGCCCGACGTGCCCGTGAAGCGGGCCCGCTTCTCCGCGCTGACGAAGTGGGACATCGAGCGAGCCTTCAATGAACTGGCGGAGGTCGACTTCCCCCTGGCCCAGTCCGCGGAGTCGCGGCAGTCCATCGACCTGGCCTGGGGCGCGGTCCTCACCCGGTTCCTCTCGATGGCCTCCAATCGGGTGGGCCGGGACTTCCTGTCCGTCGGCCGCGTGCAAAGCCCCACCCTGGCCCTCATCGTGGACCGCGAGCGGGAGATCGATAACTTCGTCTCCCAGGACTACTGGACCCTCCATGCGAAGTTCTCCAAAGTCGTGGACGGAAAGCCCGCGGAGTTCGAAGCGGACCATGAGCACGGTCCCTTCTGGGCGAATCGCGAGGCGGAGACCGCGCGGGCCCAGGCCGATGCCGCGTCCAAGGGCCTCGTGAAGGAGTACATCCAGAACGAGCGCGAGGAGCGCCCCCCGCCGCCCTTCAACACGACGATGTTCGTATCCGAGGCGAACCGCATCGGATTCGGGGCCGCGCAGGCGATGCGCATCGCCGAGGACCTCTACCAGGGCGGCTATCTCTCCTATCCGCGGACGGACAACACGGTCTATCCGTCGACGATCAACCTCCGTTCCGTCCTCGAGAAGCTCGCCGAATCTCCCTTCGGCGCGGATGCACGCGAGCTCGCGGCCCAGGAGAGGATCGTCCCGAGCCGCGGACGCACACAGGCCACGGATCACCCGCCCATCTACCCTGCAGCGGGCGCGACGCGAGAGAAGATCAAACGGGACGACCACTGGCGCATCTACGAGCTCGTCGTGCGCCGCTTCCTCGCCACGGTGGCCCCGAACGCGGTCGCCCTAACCGCGGACGCGAAGATCGACCTGGGCGGGCAGCTCTTCCAAGCCCAGGGCTACCGGATCAAGGAGATGGGCTGGCGGAAATACTATCCCTACTGGACCGTGCGGGAAGCCATCCTACCGCGCCTTGCTGTGGATGAAGCCCTCGACCGAATCGGACCCGTGGAGATGAAGGAGGACAAGACGAAGCCCCCCGCGCGGTTCAGCGAAGGTTCCCTCATCCAGGAGATGGAGCGGCTCAACCTGGGGACCAAGTCCACGCGTCACGAGATCATCAAGAAGCTGAACGACCGCAAGTTCATCGAGGGCAAGTATCCCAAGCCCACGACGAGTGGGCGCGCGGTGATCGAGGCCCTCGAGGACCACGCGAACCGCATCACCCAGCCGGAGATGACGGCCCACCTCGAGCAGGACATGGACGAAATCGCCCGCGGCGTGCGCACGCCCGAGGACGTCGTCCGGGAGAGCCAGCAGATGCTCTCCGAGGTCCTGGAGACCCTGGAGAAGAACCGCCAGGCCATCGGCCAAGAGATCGAGGCGGCCCTTCGCGAGCAGAACTACATCGGCAAGTGCAACGTCTGCAAGGACGGCAACCTCGTGGTCATCCGGTCGCGCCGCGGCACGCGGTTCCTAGGCTGCGACCGCTACCCGGCGTGCAAGAACACGCATCCGCTTCCGCAGATGGGAGTCATCCAGAGCGCGGAGGAGAACTGCCGCGAGTGCGGCTCCCCGATGATCCAACTTACGGACCGCGGACGGACGACCACGTTCTGTGTCGCCTCCGACTGTCCGACCGTGCGGGAGAAGAACTTCATCGGCCGCTGCGACAAGTGCGGGACCGGCGAGCTGACGATTCGCCATGGGAACTACGGGAAGCGGTTCGTCGGATGCTCGACCTACCCCCAGTGCGACAACTCATACCCGCTGCCCCAGCGCGGGCTCATCGTGCCCACGGAGGACCACTGCAACGCCTGCGGCCATCCCGTGATCAAGGTCATCATGCGAGGCCGTCCGCCGTGGGTCCTCTGCCTGAACATGCAGTGCCCCGCGAAGAACGGGAAGAAGAAGGCTGCGGCCAAGAAGGCCGAGGCAAAGCCCAAGAAGCCGCGCAAGAAGACCGCCCGCAAGAAGAAAGCGGAACCCAAGGCCGTCGAGGCGGACATCGCCGCGGGCTAGGGTGTCCGCATGAACTCCTCGAACTCGTCGAGGGAGCGGGGCTGCAGTACGTAGTTCGACTTCTTCTCCTTCCCAATGGTCGACGTGGGTGTGGGCCCGTAGTGGTGGCCCGGGCAGACGATGAGGTTCTCGTCCATCTTGCGGACCTTGTTGAACAGGGAATCGTACATCTGTTCC
>JBBSVS010000295.1:0-4801 GCA_038046665.1 Thermoplasmatota archaeon | reverse complement strand
ATGGCCTGCAGGGAGAACTCCTCGCCCACGAGCTTCTCCTCCACGAGGAACCGCGCCTGCCCGCCGATCCGCTTCTCGAGGATCTCGCGCCCGTAGGCCAGCGCGCCCTCCTTCGACGAGAAATGGTCGCCCCAGACCTGCACGCCCTTCCCACTCGTGAGGCCGAGGGGCTTGATCACGAACTCGAAGGCGCTGTCCAGGACGAACTCCGAGAAGGGACCGTAGGAATCGAAGGCCCAGTACGTCGGCATCCCGGGGATCCCGTACTCCTTCATCAGCTCCCGCGTGAACTCCTTGTTCGTCTCGAGCTGCGCGGCCGCCTTCGTGGGCCCGACGGTCGGGATCCCCGCGGCCTCGAGGGCGTCGGCGATGCCGTTCCCCAGGGGCGCCTCCGGGCCGACGACCGCGAGCTCGGCCCCGCCGTGCCTCGCCCACTCGGTAATCGGTCCGACCGCGTTCACGTCGCCCAGGAGCACGTCCTTCGCCACGCGCCGGATGCCGGGGTTCTGGTTCGCCATCGCGGCGAGGATCTCCGCGCCGCTCCTGCGGAGCGCCTCGACGATTGCGTGCTCCCGCCCGCCTCCGCCCACAACGAGGACGCGCATGCTCCCGCCGGAGGGAAGGTGCCCACGCGATAAGACCTTTCTCTCACGCCTCGAGGGAGAGCTCCGCCGCGCGCACCGTGTTCGACACGAGCATCGCGATCGTCATGGGCCCGACGCCGCCGGGGACCGGCGTGATCGCCTTGGCCTTCGCCCGCACGGCCTCGAAGTCCACGTCGCCCACGGTCCGGTATCCGGACTTCTTTGTCGGGTCCGGGATGCGGCTGATGCCCACGTCGATCACGACGACGCCCTCGCGGACCATGTCCGCCTTGATGAACTGGGGTGAGCCCATCGCGGACACGAGGATGTCCGCGCGGCGAGTGTGGGCCGCCAGGTCCCTCGTCCCGCTGTGGGCCACGGTCACCGTGGCATTCGCCTTGGGATGCTTCTGCACGAGCAGGGCGGCGAGGGGCTTCCCGACGATGTTGCTGCGGCCCACGATGACCACGTCCTTGCCCTCGGGCGAGTTCCCGCTGCGCACGAGGAGCTCGACGACGCCCGCGGGCGTGGCGGGCGCGAAGCGCGGGTTGCCGAGGAGCACCCGCCCGACGTTCTCCGGATGAAAGCAATCCACGTCCTTCCTGGGGTCGACCGCGGACACGGCCGCGTCCGCGCGGACCTGCTTCGGGAACGGCTGCTGCACGAGGATGCCGTGGACCTTCGGGTCCGCGTTGAGCCGCGCGACCTCGGCGAGGAGCCTGGGCTCCGACGTGTCCGCGGGCATCTCGATCGTCCAGTGGGCCAGGCCCATCTCCTCGCAGGCCTTCCCCTTCATCTTGACGTAGAGTTGGGACGCGGGATCCTCCCCGACGAGGACCGCCGCGAGGCCCGGCGGGACGCCCTGCGCCGCGCGCCGCTCGAGGCGGACCTTGAGCTCCCCGCGAATCGCATCCGCCACTGCCTTCCCGTCGATGATGACACCGGTCACTCTCTCACCACGGCGGACATGGAGCAGCGCGATAAAGGCTTTCAGCGGGACCCGGCATTATCCTCGCCTCGGCGAGGATGTTCCCTCCGAGTGCCCGCATTTGTACCTTTTCCGCGTCAGACACGCCGAAATAGATTATCACAGACGAAAACACTTAAGCGGCCGTTCATAATTTCCCCTTTCTTGGATGCACTCGAACGATTGGTTCCGTGAGTTGACCGAGCGTCAGCGCGAGGTCCTGTCGATTGTGGTGGAGAACAAGGTCTACCGAAATCGGGACTCGCGGATTCCGGAGCTCGCCCAGCAGATGGGGATCGCCCCCGCCGCCGTGGCCAAGCACCTCCTGGAGATCGAGAAGACCGCGCTGCTGAACGTGACCGTGGCTCCGTCGGAGCAGGGGAAGCGGGTGTACGAACGGTTTCAGTTCGAGCCCAGGCACGAGCGCCAGACCTCCGAGGCCCTCGACGCCCACAAGGTGCAGATCCTCCGCTTCCTCCGCGACCACCCCGACGCCACGGCGAACGAGATCGCCGAGGAGCTCGGCCTGTCCGAGTACACGGCGGTCAACGGGCTGCGCGTGCTGACGGCCATCGCCTTCGTCGGGAAGCAGCGGGGCCCCGCGGTGCGACGCGGCGTGCCACCCTACGTGTACCGCCTCACGGGCCATGGGGCCGACGTAGCGTCGCGCCATCCCTGAGCGGGCGTCGCAAGGCACATAACCCGACGGGGCGTTGGGCTCCCCCGCGGTGTACGACGCGATCGTGGTCGGGGCCGGTCCCGCCGGCGGCATGGCCGCGCGGGCCCTCGCCTCCTCGGGCTTCCGCACCCTCGTCCTCGAGAAGAAGAAGGTCGTGGGCGAGCCCGTGCAGTGCGCGGAGGGCGTGAGCCGCTTCGGCCTCGAGTCCAACGGGCTGCGGGCGCGGGACGAGTGGGTCGCGCAGGAGATCGCCGGCGCCAAGTGTGTCGTGCCCTCCGGCCAATCGTTCTTCATCACCCAGCTCCCGGGGTACGCGATCGACCGCGCGGCGTTCGACCGATGGATCGTGGACGGCGCGGTGGATCAGGGCGCGGAGCTGCGGACGAACACGCGCGTCTCCGGGATCGAAGCCCGCGACCGCGGATGGCGGGTCCGAGCGAACGGCTCGGAGTTCGATGGCCGCGTGGTCATCGCAGCGGATGGACCGACGAGCTTCCTGGCGAAGAGCCTCGGCCTCGTGCGAAGCCAGGAGCACATCCTCGCCTATGAGTATCGGCTCCCGCGGGACGCGGTCCCGCTCCCGGACCCGCAGCGGTTCCTCCTGTACATCGGCGAACGCTACGACGGCGGGTACGCCTGGATCTTCCCGAAAGGCGACTTCGTGAACGTCGGCGCGGGCGGCCACATCGACGCGCACGCCGCCACGCTGGCCTTCTGCAAGAAGCACGGCATCGACCCGGGCCGCCGGGAGCGGATCATCGCCGGCACGATCCCGTATCACTACGACCTCTCGGCCTACGCCCTCCCGGGCTTCGCGGTGGCGGGGGATGCCGCCGGCATGGCGAATCCGATGAACGGGGCGGGCATCCATCCGGGGATCTTCAGCGGCCGCCTGGCGGGCGAGTTCGCCGCGATGGCCCTCGAGAAGGAGGACCCGACCGCGCTGACCGCCTACGACCGCGTGCTCCGCAGCTCCCCCTTCTTGGATCCGCTCCTGGGGTGGATGATCGAGCGCATCCGCCACTGGTCCGACCGCCTCATGGACGACGTGGGGGAGGAACTCGCAGACCTGGGCTGGAAGTCCGTGAGCCTGAGGACGGCCCTCTCGAGCCTGGCCCGGAAGCCTTGGCTCGGCCTGCACACCCGCGAGTTCCTGCGGATGATTCGGGCCCTCGAGCTATGCGAACACTACGGATGGTAGGTCCCTCCGGGCAGTGCTGGCGGTGCCAACAAAGCCTAAATAGCGTCCGGGAGGATGCCAACGGGACATGGCCGTCTTCACGGAGACGCGGCCGCTTCGCGCGGGCAGCCGGCTCGAACGCATCCTTGCGAGCGGCGACTTCGCGGTGACCGCGGAGATCGCGCCGCCGGGCTCCGCCGATCCGATGGGGATCCGGGCGACCGCGGCCCTGTTCCGCGGCTCCACGGACGCGGCCAATGTGACGGACTGCCAACGGGCCCATGTGCGCATGTCCGCCCTCGCCGCCTCCGCCCTCGCGCTCCAGGAGGGTGTGGAGCCGATCATGCAGATTGTCCTGCGGGATCGGAACCGCATCGCTTTGCAGGCGGACCTCCTCGGCGCTGCCGCACTCGGCGTGCGCAACATCCTGTGCCTCCGAGGCGACGACCCGCGCATCGGGAACGAGAAGGATGCGATCGGCGTGTACGACCTGAACACGGAGGAGATGATCGCGGCCTTCCGCGACCTGCGCGACACGGGGACGCTGAAGGGCGGGGACAAGGTCGAGCACCCGCCGAGGGTCTTCCTCGGGGCCGCGGCGAACCCGCTCTTCGGGACGCCGGAGGAGGCCTTCGCGAACCTCCGCGGCAAGGTCGCCGCGGGCGCGGACTTCATCCAGACCCAGGCGATCTACGACGTGGACGCCTTCGAGGAATGGATGCGCCTCGTACGGAAGGAATGGCTCCACGAGCGCGTGCACATCTTGGCCGGTGTCATCCCGCTGCGGTCCGCGAAGATGGCCCACTTCATGGCCGAGAAGGTCCCGGGCATCGTCGTCCCCAAGGACCTCCTTCGGCGCATCGACGCCGCCCCGGACCCGAAGGCCGAAGGCCTGAGCATCGCCCTCCGAACGATCAAGGCCCTTCGGAAAGTCGAGGGCGTGCACGGCGTGCACATCATGGCCGTGAACTGGGAGGACATCGTGCCCACGCTCGTGAGGGAGGCGGGGCTGTTCCCCCGGCCGGAACCGGAGTCGAAGGAACCCGCACCGACGGGCGCTTGAAGCCTGCTCATCATCCTTAAGTGGGACCCCACCATTCCGACGCGGTAATAGGGATGGTCTCGACCCGGAACGCACTCCTGACCGTGTCGGACAAGGAAGGCCTCCTGGATTTTACGCGCGGACTCCACGACCTGGGCTTCCGCTTCACCGCCTCGGAGGGCACCGCCAAGGCCCTCCGCGACGCGGGCCTGCCGGTCACGACCGTCGCCGAGTACACGGGCCTGTCTGAGGGCCTCGGCGGACGCGTGAAGACGATGCACCCACGCATCTTCGCCGGCATCCTCCCGCCCCGGGGCGACGAGCAGGAGCAGAAGCATCTCGGGGCCGT
>JBBSVS010000294.1:0-3517 GCA_038046665.1 Thermoplasmatota archaeon | reverse complement strand
AAGCTCAGGATCCCGTTCATCTTGCGCATGTCCACGAGGACCCCGCCGCGGTTCGGGACCGCGCCGCCGTACCAGCCGGTGCCCCCACCGCGGGGCACGATGGGCAGGCCCGATTCGTCGCTGAGCCTGATGAGCGCGGCGACCTCTTCCGTGGTCTGCGGCAGGACGACGAAGTCCGGGTACAGCTGCCATTGCAGGAGGGCGACCTTCGGGAGGGAGGCGAAGTCGTGGCTGTACGTCATCCGGTCGTACTCGGTCCGCGTCACCCGCTCGGGCCCGAGGGTGTTCACGAGGCGGCGGTACGCATAATCAACGTCGGCCATGCTTCCTTCTCCGAGCCGCGGGCGCCTGTATTCGGTTAACTGTGATAAAGGTAACGCGGACGGGAGTGGAGCCACGTCCAGGAGGGCTCAGACGTTCAGCGCCTTGATGATGAGCTCCTTGAGGCGCGTCACGTCCGCACCTGTGCTGTACACGCCCATGGCCTGCGCCGCCGCGATGACTTGGGCATCGGGCGCCTTGTCCACGCCGCGGGCGATGTCGAGCTTGAGCTGGAGCTCGCTCTTCCCTCCCGTCGGCAGGCCGAGGGCGCTCGCCGCGTGCTCGATGCGCGCCCGCGTGTCTTGGACGTCCATCCCGGTGAACTGCTGCGTGATCTCCCGCTCGACCTCCATCCGCCCTCGGCGGAATTCCCCGAGGGCGCGGCCCACGCCGCGGAAAAGTTCAGGGATTTTCTGCGGGCCGAAGAGCAGGACGACGGCGACGACGACGAGGACAATGATCCACTCGATGCCCTGGATCTGGGCGGCGATGTCCACGGAGGAAAGCGACCACACGGTTCCCGACCTCCCTTTCCCGACCAAACGGGGACGCCGTTATGAGCTTTTCGCCCGTACGCGGCGATTCTGGGCGTAGCGGGCGGCGACGTACCCGATGAGGTAGAGGCCCAGCATGGGCAGGGCCACGAGCATCATCGTGACCCCGCTCCCGTCCGGCGTGATGAATGCCCCGAAAGCGAAAATCGCAATCGTGGCGAAGCGCCAGTACTTCCTCCAGAAGTCCGCCCCGACGATGCCCAGCCACGACATCCCGTACATCAACACGGGCAGTTGGAACGCCAGACCGAAGGCCAGCAGGAAGAGCAGGGTGAAACTGATGAAGTCGTCCGCGAAGAGGACGAGGAAGTCCGCCCCGACCGTCGTCTGCACCGAGTACAGCAGCTTGAAGGTGAAGGGCAGCACCACGACGAAGCAGAGGGCGATCCCCGCCAGGAAGAGGACGAGCACCGGAGCCGTGATCCGCAGGATGAGCCGCTTCTCCGACGGCTTCAGGGCGGGCCCGATGAACTTCCCGAGCTCGTAGACGATGACCGGAGAGCCCACGAGGATCGCGAGGAACATCGCGGCCTTGATCTGCACGAGCACGCCGTCCCACGGGGTCTTGAAGGAGAAGTGGAGCGGGAGGCCGTTCACCACCGGGGCACGAGATAGGACTTGAGCATGAGGAAGAACTGGTTCGCCATGGGGCTCTGGTCGGAGGCGAAGGCGGGGAGGATTATCGGGATCTGGACGCCGCCGATCGTCGCCGTGCCGAGGGCGAAGGTCATGAACAGGACGAAGAGGACCACGAGGGCGATCAGCATGATCTTGAGGCGGTCGCGGAGCTCCTCGATGTGTTCCCAGAACGTCATCCGTCTCAGGCTCGGGACCTCCGCTTCCACGGTCACATCGGCCACGGCGCTCGAGCGACCCAAGGGCGGCGAGCTTAAAGGCCTTTCCTGGGCGCGGTCAGAAGGAGTACCGGTCCTCGGTCCACGGGTCCGCCGTGTTGCTGTATCCGCGGACCTCCCAGTAGCCCAGCTCCTCTTCTGCGGTGAAGGTGAGCTGCCGCACCCACTTCGCGCTCTTGTACGCGTACCGCTTCGGCACGAGGAGACGCACGGGCCCGCCGTGCTGGACGGGCAGGTCCTGCTCGTCCCATCGGTACGCGAGGATCACCCCATCTTCCAGGAGCACGGAGAGCGGGTGGGACGTGGTGTAGCCGTCGCCACAGGTGAACGTGACATGCGTCGCGTTCGGGCGTGCCTTCGCGCGGGTCGCGATCTCCTTGATGGTCACCCCCTGCCATGCGTTGTCGAAGGTCGTCCAGCCCGTCACGCAGTGGAAGTCGGAGGTCGTGCGCACGGAGGGCAGGGAGAGGAACTCCTGGTGATTGAGCCGGAGCGGGCTGTCCACTTCGCCGTCCGCGCGGAGGTCCCACGAGGCCGGGTCGAAGCGGGGGACAATGCCCAGGTCGAGGCGGGGCCACTTCCGCGCTTCCCTCTGTCCGGGCGGCAATGTGCGCGGATTCTGCATGTCGGATGTCTCATCCGCGCGGCAGGATATAAGCCGTTGCGCAAATCCCCGCCGGAAAGGCGCGCAGAACCGCATTTTTATTGAGAAAAGCCTTTGGAAACCAGCGTCCCCGACAAAGGTTTAATAGCCTAACCATTTTTCCTGCGCCGGATGGCCCTCCTCGACACCTACGGCCCAGTCGTGATTTTCGCAATCATCGCGATTCTCTTCCCCCTGGGGACGTTCTTCGCCAGCCGCCTGTTCCGGCCCACGAACCCCACTCCGCTCAAGGACCTCGTCTACGAGTGCGGCGAGGTGCCCGAGGGCGAGGCGCAGATCGAGTTCCACTTCCAATACTACATGTTCGCCCTGATCTTCATGGTCTTCGACGTGGCGGCAATCTTCCTGCTCCTCTGGGCCTTCGCCTGGGGCGACCTCCTCGGTCCGAACGTCTCGCCCGTCGCCCGCTACTCCCCGCTCCTGTTCCTCGCGATCATGTTCATCGCGACGAACTACGCGCTGAAGAAGGAAGAGGTCATCCACATATGAGCACGGTCACCCAGGCGGTCGGCCCGGTGAGCGGCCGGCCCGTCGCGGGCATCGAGCCGGAGGTCCTCGCGCAGCTGAAGCAGCGCTTCGGCGCGAAGCTCCTCGATGCCAAGGCCGTGCGGGCCCTGGTCGTCGAGGTCGTCATCGACCGGGCGGACCTGCTCCCCGTGTGCCAGTACCTGAAGGAGGCCCTGGCCTTCGAGCACCTGGGCTGCATCAGCGCGGTGGACTGGAAGGACCACTACGAGAGCGTGTACCACGTGGAGAACTACTACAACGGGTGCGTGGTCCAGGTCAACGCCCGCATCCCCCACGACGACCCCAAGATCGCGAGCATGTGCAGCCTCTGGAACGCCGCGAACTACCACGAGCGGGAGGCATGGGACCTCATGGGCATCGTCTACGAAGGCCACCCGAACCTCGAGCGGATCCTCCTCCCGAAGGACTTCAAGTTCTTCCCGCTCCGCAAGGATTTCCCCCAGGAAGTGGACCGTCAGTACATCAGCCGCCGGAAGCTGAGGGGAGGCAAGTGAATGCCCGAGTTCTGGATCAACATGGGTCCCCAGCACCCCATGACCCACGGGCTCTGGAACATGAAGGTCAAGGTCGACGGGGAGACGATCACGGACGCGAAG
>JBBSVS010000293.1:4159-9751 GCA_038046665.1 Thermoplasmatota archaeon | reverse complement strand
CGGCCGCCACGAAGGCCGGCCGTGAGGCGGTCCGCCTGGATCCGGACGATCCCGCCGTGGGGGCCGCGCGATCCGCCCTCGCGGCGAAGCCCGCCACGGGGCCTGAGGCGGAACGCGGCGTCGCAGAAGAGCCGGAGGAGGAAGCGCCCGAGGAGACCCCGGAGAGACCCGACGCTCTCGAACCCGTGCCCCCGTCCTTCGCCGCGGCCTGGAGGGAGGCCGTGGAAGAGGACGAAGAGAAGCCCCCGGAGGATGCGGCGGAGGTCTCGGCCGACTTCAAATCCTTCGTCGAGTCCGTGGAGCCGGAGAAGGAGGACGTCCTCGTGCTCCTCCAGCTCGCGGAGCTGGCCCTGGAGGGCGGCGACGCGGAGATGGCCCTCCTCCGATACCAGCAGGCGATTGAGCGGGAGCCGCGGAGCCCGGAGGCGTGGACCGGGAAGGGGACGGCCCTGCAACAGCTCGAGCGGTACAAGGAGGCCCTGGAGGCGTACGACCGCGCCCTGGAGCTCGCGCCGGACCACGAGCTCGCGACGCGCTGGCGGGAGACGTGCCTGCGCCACCTGAAGAAGGAGGGACGAATGTGACGCAGCCCGCGGAGACCTCGAAGGACCGCTTCCTCCCGAGCGTGGACCGCCTCGAGGCCGCGATCCGCAGCGGGAGGAAGGCCCTGGATGGGGGACGCCTGGACGAGGCCCTCCGCGAGTTCAACGTCGCGCTGAAGCTCAAGCCCGAGTACGATGCCGCATGGCTGCTGCGCGGACATGCGCTTCGACGCCTGGGGGACTTCGACGGCGCCCTCCAGAGCTTCGCGCAGGCCCTCAAGTTCCACCGGGAATCGGAGGAGGGCTGGATGGGCCTCGCCTCGGTCCTCCACGACCTCTCCCGCTACCCGGAGGAGGTCGAAGCCTACGACGAGCTCCTCAAGCTCCGTCCACGGTTCGTCGAAGCGTGGATTAACAAGGGTGCCGCCCTCCATGCGTTGAAGGACTTCACCGGCGCCCTTGCGTGCTACGAGAAGGTCCTGGCCATGCGGCCCGAGCACGCGGCCGCGTGGAACAACAAGGGCGCGGCCCTCCTGCGCCTCGGGCGCGACGACGCGGCGGAAACGTGTTTCGACGAAGCCCTCCACTTCAACCCCGACTTCTACGACGCGATGGTGAACCGCCTCCTCCTCGCCCAGAAGAGGGGCCATCACGGGGAGACGGTCCTCTGGGCCGACCGCGCGCTACGCATCCGCGAGGCGGGCTGGCTCTGGTACGTCAAGGGACTCGCCCACCTGGGGCTCCTGGAATCGACGCTCGCGATCACGTCCTTCGAGCGGGCCCTGAGCCTTGACCCGAGCCTCAAGGAGGCGAAGGCGGGGCTCCGGCGGGCGAAGGCCCTCCGGGAGAAGGTGGACTTCTACCGGGGCGTCTACGAGTGCTTCGGCACGTTCCTTGAGGGGGATCCCGGGTGCGCGGAATGCGAGATCGTGGCCAGGTGCCGCGAGGTGACGAAGTGAGCCTCCCCTCCCTCGCTCAGGTCGAACACGCGAACTGGCCCACCCTGAAGCAGATGTGCACGTCCCTCGGCCTCAACCCGAAGGGCCGTAGCGCGATCGTCCGGATGCGGGTTCTCGACCAGGTGCGCCGGCGTACGCGACCCGAACCCTGGCGGCCCGGCCCCGAATCCCAGGCGGCCCTACTCACCCGACTCGGATTCCCGGAAGAGGCCACGCGGGTCTGGGAATCTACGATCCGGTTCGACGCGCCCGCCCCGTGGATCGGGCTCGGTCGGACGTATCTCCTGGCGGGCGAACTCCAGGAGGCGGCCAAGTCCTTCGACCGCGCGGCCCAGATGGGGGACGCGGTCGCTCATCTCCATCGGGCGGAGGCGCTTGCCGCGGGAGGGGATTTCGAGGACGCGGTCCGCGCGTGCGATGCCTACCTCGCGGCCCGTCCGGGCGACTTGCGCGGTCTCCTGCTCAAAGCCAATTTCCTCGCGCGAGGCGGATGGACCGACGAGGCCGCGGCGGTGGTCCGCACCGCCTTCGAGGCGCACCCCCGCTCGGCCGGGCTGTGGCGTGGCCTCGGAGTCCTGCTCCTCAAGGGAGGCCGGGCCGAGGCCGCGGCCGAATCGTTCCGTGAGGCCGTGCGTTCGGATCCGAAGGACGAGACCTCGTGGGTCAATCGGGGCGCGGCCCTCCTCCTTTCCGGTCGCCACCGGGAGGCGATCGGAGCCTTCCGTCAGGTCTTGGAATCGGATCCGCGACACGCCGTGGCACTGAACGATCTGGGGATCGCTTACTTCAAGGCGGGCCAGTCGAAGTCCGCGCTCGTCAACCTGGAGCGGGCCGCGAAGCACCTCGAGATCCCGCCGATTCTGCGGAACGCCGCGCGAGTCCAGGAGATGGCCCGCCAGCGTCCGCAGGCCCTCGCGACCTACGAATGCGTCCTTCGGCTGAAGCCTCGGGATGCGGAGGCCCTCGCTGCAAGAAAGCGGCTCCTCCCCGGCCACGCTCGCAGACCGGCGGCGAGGAAGCGCGTCTCTCGCCGGCCGAAGAGAGCCCGGCTCGGCGCGAGACCTTCCGCGCGGAAGAAGGCCAAGGCCATCCAGCGGCGGGCGAAGCCGCGGCGCAAAGCGAGGCCGAAGTCGAAACCGAGGACGAAGCCTCGCCCGAAGCGGTCGAAGCGGCGCCGATGATCGGGCGATAGGCCCCACAGAAGCCTCAATACGCTCGACCCGTTTCGCATCACTCATGGCCCTCCGGAAGACGGACCACGCGGGCGTCTTCACCGACGGCTCGTGGCTGTACACCCGCAATCTCGTGCCGGGAGTCTCCGTCTACGGGGAAGGCCTGTCCCGCGAGGGGGATGCGGAGTACCGCCGGTGGGACGCGAACCGGAGCAAGCTCGCCGCCTACCTCAAGCGCGGAGGGAGGATATGGCCTTTCGAGGCCACGACGTCGCTCCTGTACCTGGGCGCGGGGAGTGGCACCACCGTGAGCCATCTCTCGGACATCTGCTCCCGCGGGTCCATCATGGCGATTGAGGTCTCCCCGCGCTCCTTCCGCGACCTCGTCACCGTGGCCGAGAGGCGGACGAACCTGCTCCCCCTCCTCGGCGACGCCTCCCAGCCCTCGACCTACCGCCAGCACGTGGAACCCGTGGACGTCCTCTATCAGGACGTGGCGCAGCGAGACCAGGAGGGCATCTTCCTGAAGAACGTGGACTTCCTCCGCCCGGGGGGCACGGGCTTCCTTATCGTCAAGTCCCGCTCGACGGACGTGGCCGCGAAGCCCGCCGACGTCTACGCCCGCATCGAGCGGGCGCTGTCCGATTGGGGCCTCCAGGTGATCGACGTGCGGACACTGGATCCCTTCGAGACGGACCACGCGGCCGTGGTCGTCCGCAAGCGAAACCCTCATGGATAGGAGCGCTCGTGGGATGGGAGCACGGCCCGACGGTCTTTTCGTATACGAGTTCTGGCAGTCCAGCGCCGCCCTGCCCCCGCCCTATCCGTCGTGGTTCCACAAGGTCGGGAAGGAGTACGAGCTCGTCCGCCTCTCCGAGAGCCGCTTCGATACGAAGACGCGATTATTGCCCATCGAGTTCCGCTTCTTCATCGTCAAGGACGGGAAGGTACGTGACCGCTTCGATGAAACTCACGTCGTCCGGACGTAGATGGTCGGCGGAGCTTCAATCCCGTCCGGACGGACACGTTCCGGGTGATGGCCGTCACGCGCCCGCGCGGTCCCAATCAATCTTAAATAGATAGGCGCGGTATGAGGCTGCCTCCCGAGGACGATCATGGCACGCATCCATGCGAAGCGCAAGGGAAAGAGCGGGTCCACGCGGCCCTTCCTCCGTGCCAACCCCGATTGGGTGACGATGGAAAAGGGGGAGATCCAGGACACGATCCTCCGCCTGCACCAGGAGGGCCTCTCGACCGCCGTGATCGGCGTGCGCCTCCGGGACGCCTACGGCGTGCCGAACGTGAAGCTGGCCATGGGTCAGAACGTCACGCAGATCCTCAAGGCCAAGGGGATGAAGTTCGCCCTGCCCGAGGACCTCTCGAGCCTGATCAAGCGGGCCGCCTCCCTCCAGTCGCACTTCAAGGAGCACAAGAAGGACCTGAGCAACAAGCGCGGGCTCCAGCTCATCGAGGCCAGGATCCGCCGCCTGTCCAAGTACTACAAGGCGCAGGGCGTCCTGCCCTCTGACTGGGACTACTCCGTCAAGCTCGCGGAACTCCAAGTGAAGTAGGTGGCCCATGGCCAAGCGCCTGGAGGACCTGGCGCCCCAGGGCCTGTTGGACCGGGCCCACAGGGCCGCGGAGCTCGTCGATTCCTCGTCCCGCGTTCGTCTGCTCTGCCACTACGATCCCGATGGGACCACGTCGGCCTCGATCCTGGCCCGGGCCCTGTTGCGGCGGGGCAAGCGCGTGCACGCGACGATGTCCCATGCCCTGGACAAGGCCATCGCGGACCGCGTCCGCGCGGAGCCGAACGAGCTCCTCATCGTGAGCGACATGGGGTCCGGCCAGCTCGACCTCCTGGAGTCCATGCCCTTCCCCGTGATCATCCTGGACCACCACAAGCCACTCCGGGACACGGAGAAGATCGTCCACGTCAACCCGCATCTCGAGGGGGTGGACGGCGCGCGGGAGATGTGCGGCGCGACGACGTCCTGGCTCCTCTCCCTCGTCCTCGACGAGGCGAACTGGGATCTCGCGGGGATCGCCGCGGCCGGCGCGATCGGGGACAAGCAGGACGTCGGCGGCTTCGTCGGCGTGAACGCCGCTCTATTCGCCGAAGCGGTGGACCGCAAGGTGCTCGTTCCCGAGCGGCGCCTCGCCCTCCGGGACCGCCCGGTGGCCCAGGCCCTCGCCCTATCCCTCTCTCCGTATTTCCGCGGGCTCGGCGGGAGGCCTGAGGCCGCGGAGACGTTCCTGCGCTCCGCGGGCGTCGACCCCCAGGCGACGGTCCGCGCGATGGATGCAGCCCAGCGCCGCAAGCTCACCTCCGTCCTCGCGACGAAGCTCGTGGATCAGGGCGCTGCGCCGGAGGCCCTGGACGTCCTCGTCGAGGACCGCTACTGGATCGAACCGGACCAGATGTACGCCCAGGATCTCGAGGCCTACGTGAACAGCTGCGACCGTCTCGGGCAGGAGGGCCTCGGCATGGCCGTGTGCCTCGGAGACCGGGAGGCCCTGGGGAAGGCGGAAGCCCTCCTCGACCAGTACACGACGAAGGTCCTCGATTATCTGAGGAAGCTCGAGGCCCAGGATCTCTTCGCGAAGAAGCACATCCAGTTCTTCTACTGCGAGGAGCCCACCCTCGCGGGCTCCGTGGCCGGCGCCGGCATCCAGTTCTACTTCGACCAAGCGAAGCCCGTCCTCGGGTTGAGCGTCATGGACCACCAGACGAAGGTATCCGCGCGGGGGACGCGGGACCAGATCGCCCTCGGCATCGACCTCGCGAGCGCCCTGCGGGAGGCCGCCGAGTCCCTCGACGGGAACGGGGGCGGGCACAACATCGCCTCCGGGGCGACGATCCCGAAGGGCAAGGAAGAGAAGTTCCTGAGTCTCGTCGACGAGATCGTGGGACGGCAG
>JBBSVS010000293.1:0-4149 GCA_038046665.1 Thermoplasmatota archaeon | reverse complement strand
GCTCAGTAGCCGTCGAGGAGCTTGCTGACCTCGCGCGTCTCCAGGTCCGTCTTCAGGGCCGGGGACTCGAGGACCTTGATGTTCCGCTCCAGGAGGGCGAGCTCCTTCTCCTCCAGGGTGTCCGGGCTCACGGGCAGCAGGAGGATCGCCTGGCGCTGCATGATGAACTCGTTGATGTGCTCGACGATCATCAGCGTCGGGAGGAAGCCGTTGTTCACGATGAGGAATTCCAGGCCGTCCAGGAGGATGACGCCTTCGCCGTTGTTGTCGTCCACGAACTTCTGGATCAGCTTCGCGAGGGCGCCCAGGGCCGCCGGGCTCTGGAAATCTTCGCCCGGGGTGTGGCTGAGCCAGATGATGCGCATGTCCGCGAAGCCGTGTTCCCGATGCACGACCCTCGGATGCTGGCGGCTGATGATGATCCCGGGGAGCTTCTGCTCCAGCAGGACCTCGAAGAGGCGGTAGCTGACCTCCGGCTTCTTCTCCTTGACGAGGTAGCAAGCCCCCTTCTCGATGTCCATAGGCAACCCGGATTTCACTGGTTCGATGTCAGATTCCATCGCTCGGTCTTGCGCGTGCACCCATCCCATAATCTTGTCAAAATCGGTCATCTTCTCTTTAAGCTACGCTCGAGATTATCAGATAGCATCTTGGAGGGGATCTCCGGGAGCGAGATGAGGGTCGTCTTGCCCACGACGCCCTCGCCGCTCAACTTCGTGTCGATGAGCCCGAGGGCGTCGAGGTCCCCGACGTACTTCCAGAACTGGGTGTGGGCCCGCCGCTTCTCCCCGTACTCCTCGCACACGACCTTGTAGGCCTCCTCCGCCTCGCCCATCATGATGTAGGCCTTCTTGCGGATCCGGCGGGCGATGGCCAGGAGGACGAGCCTCTTGGGCACGTCCAGCAGGGCGAGGCGTTCCTCCAGCCCGGTGGGATGGACCTCGGACTTCGCGCCGCGGATGTGCTCCGCGGTGACCGTCTCCGAGCCCTCCTCGTCGGCCAGCATGCCCGCCTTGTCCAAGATCTCGATCGCGTACCGCGCGTCCCCGAGCTCCGAGGCGATGTCTGCGATGAGCTCGACGATGTAATCGTCCATTGTACCCGGGTGCATCCCGACGTCCACGCGAACGGAGACGATGTCCTGGAGATCCTTCCGGTCGTAGCGCGGGAACTCGACGACGTTGGAGCGGCGGAAGGTGCTCAGGGCCGCCGCGTCCATGTACTCGAGGGCGTTCGACCGCTGGGAGATCAGGATCATGGAGATGTTGCCCTTCGCCGCGGTGCTCTCCTCGGCGATGCGGGCGAAGGAATAGATGAGGTACGCCCCGCTCTTCTTCAGGAGGGCGTCCACCTCGTCCAGGATGACGACGAAGTGGATCTTCTGCTTCTCCAGGTGCCGCTTGAGCGTCTCCATCTTCTCGGAGATGGAGAAGCCGCGGTCCGGGAAGTGGGGGTCGAAGTGCCGCACGAGCGTCAGGAGCACGGCGTCGTCCCCCATGTTCCGCCGGCAGTTCACGAGCCAGTAGTCGATCGCCTTGCCCTTCTCCTCCGCGTACCTCTTGAAATCCGTGCAGAAGCGCTTCGCGCTGTGGGTCTTCCCCGTGCCCACGGGCCCGTAGAGGAAGGCGTTGCTCGCCACGCCCGCGTCCACGACGGACCGGAAGTAGCTGAAGAGGCGCTGGATCTGCGCCTCCCGGTGGAGCATCTTCTCCGGCACGTAGTCGAAGGAGAGCTTGCCCTGGTCCTTGAACACGGAGGGCCCGGCCCGGAACGACACGAACGCTCCATCGCG
Organism: Thermoplasmatota archaeon; assembly: GCA_038046665.1. Taxonomy (GTDB): domain Archaea; phylum Thermoplasmatota; class Thermoplasmata; order RBG-16-68-12; family RBG-16-68-12; genus RBG-16-68-12. The sequence continues at coordinate 2,357 of JBBSVS010000293.1, read as the reverse complement.
CACCCGTTCAATAAACCCTTTGCCCCGTCGGCGACCCCAACGCCCATGTGCCGTCGCGCCGTTCGCGCGTCGTGGCGGATCGCTTCTTCTGCTTCGCCTGCGGACGCGACCACCGTCCAGACTCGGAGGTCGGTCGGGACCACCGGCGGTACAGCATCAAGGGCGCCACGACCGCGGCGGGCTCTTCGAGGATCTGCGGGAATTCTACATGCAGACGAAGGGGATCGCGTCGGCCCTGCGGATCCTCGGCTTCGCGGACGTGACAATCCATCCGCCCCGCTTCGGCCGGGGCTGGCCCTCGGAGGATTCCATCCAGAAGGCGTACCGGGAGCGGGCCAAGCGCCTCCATCCTGACGTGGGCGGCGATGCCCACGAGTTCCGGAAGCTGCAATGGGCCGTCGAGGTCCTCCGCCGCTACCGTCCGCCCGGACACTGACGCCCGTCCCGCAACGTTTATCGTCGCGCCGAAGCTTGGACTCGCGCGAAGATGACCCCATCGGCCGAGGCCTCGGTCGCCGAGCGCCTCGAGGCTCGCTTGAACGAGATGCGGGCCCGCGACCTGCAGGACCTGGCGAAGGACCACGGCGTCGAGGTGCGAGGCCGCAGGAAGAGGGCGGACCTGATCTCGGCGATTGTCGAGAGTCCGAAGGCCGCCGAGATCCTTCGAGCCCTCGATCGGGAGAAGGTCCCCTCTCCGGAAGCGGAGCGCCTCCGGCAGGAGCTCGCCGCGACGCGGGACTCCATCCGGGAGGCGTCGAACCTCGGGGCCAGCGTGGGCGCCGCCGAAGAGGTCTGGATGGCCGCGGTGGAATCCCTGGACCGGGGTGGGTACGAGGAGGCGGGGGAGCTCCTCGAGCGCGCCGCCCGGCGGACGACCGAGGCGCGGGAGCGGCGCATCCGCGAGATCGAGGACACCCTCTCCTCCATCGAGGATCACATCGCCCTGGCCCGGAACGTCGGGGCCGACGTCGGCGAGGCGGAGAAGCTCCAGGCCCAGGCTCGGACCGCGGTCTCCGCCCGCGAATACGCGGAGGCGGGGGACCTCGTCAAGCGGGCCGAGCGGGCCGCCATGGTGGGCCAGCAGAAGCAGATCCTCCGGGCCATCCAGCTCCGGGAGAGCCAGGTGGAGAGGGCCCACGCCGTCATCGCGTCGTGCGAACCTCTCCTCCAGGAGGCGGAGTCCTATGGGCTCAGCGTCTCCGAGGTCCGCACGCTCCTGCGCCAGGCCCGCGACGTGCTCTCGAAGGGCGATTATGTGGCGGGCATGACCTTCGCTCGGAACGCCGAGGAGGCGGCCTACCGGCTGGAGGCCCACATCGAGGAGGAGAGGAGGCGCCGCGGGATCGTACGCCCCGCCCCGGGCCTCTGCGGCGTCTGCCGGTCCGACCGGCTCACGTTCTACGACGACGGATGGGGCCGGTGCGGGAAATGCGGGACCTCCTTCCGATGGCGCGGGCCCCTCGGGATCCGCGAGCGGCTCAGAGGGCTCCTCGGTACGTAGATTGGCCCGTGTGGCGGAAGAAGCCTCGGAGCACGTCCCCGCGCGTCACGATGCCCACGAGCCGGTCTCCCTCGACCACGGGGATGCGGTGGATCTTGTGCTGGACCATGAGCCGGATCGGACGCTCCAGGGCGTCGTCCGGCGAGACCGCGTGGACCTCTTTCGTCATCACGTCCTGGACGAGGCGGTTCTCCACCTCCTTGAAGGCCGCGAGGGCCTCCCGCTCCTTGATGATCTCCACGAAGGAGATGCCGAAGGTGATCTCCGGCGGCATGAGCATCCGCAACTCCTTGTGCTGCGTCTTGAGGGCCTCGAGGATGTCCACCTCGCTCAGCATGCCGATGATCTTGCCCCTGTCGTCGACGACGGGACAGCCGCCGACGCACTCGTCGGCGAGGGTGATCGCCGCTTCTCGAAGGCTCGCGGTGGGCTTCAGGGTGATCGGATCCTTCGCCATCACGTCCCGGACTTTCATGGTCCGTGTCATGGGCCGCGCTCCTATTTCTAATATATCTCCATAGGTTTTTACCCGACTCCCCGGATGCCTGCGTGATGCCCCGTCCCAGCGTGCTCCGCCGCAAGGTGGAGGACATCGACTTGGACCGCGCGACGACGCTCGACGAGCTCGTGGGGGAGATGGAGGCGGGCGGGGGCTTCACTGCGAAGAAGCTCGCCGTGGGCGTGGACATCCTGAGGACGATGTTCAAGCGGCCCGGCTGCCTGACCTTCCTGTCCTTCCCCGCGGCCCTGATGGCCACGGGCGTGCGCGGCGTCCTCCGGGCCCTGGTGGAGAAGCGGCTCGTGGACGTGGTCATCACGACCTGCGGGACCGCGGACCACGACCTGGCGCGCGTCT
>JBBSVS010000292.1:0-1592 GCA_038046665.1 Thermoplasmatota archaeon | reverse complement strand
TCGCGGATCGCCAGGTCCGCTCTCGAGGGAGTCGTGGGAACCGAGATGGGTCTCCCTGCCTTCCGGCGGTCCCGAAGGCGCGCCCCGCTAAAACGGTTGGGGCACCGTTTATTACCGGCCGCGCGCATCTCCATCGGGCCGAGGCGGCACCATGGCCGAACGCTTCTTCGATATGTGGCGGGTGGACGTCTTCACCGAGATCCCTCTCGCGGGCAACCCCCTCGCCGTCTTCCCCCGCGCGACGGGCCTGTCCAAGGAGGAGATGGAAGCCATCACGCGGGAGATGAACCTTTCCGAGACCACCTTCGTCTTCCCGGCGTCGAGCCCCGCGGCACACTACCGCAATCGTATCTTCACCCCGGGCGGGGAGATCCCCTTCGCGGGGCATCCCTCCCTCGGGACCGCGTACGTGGCCGCCCTTGAGGGCCTGGTGCCGACGCCCGAAGGCGCCTCCGTGATCTACCAGGAGCTGGAGATCGGCGTCCTGCCCCTCGAGCTCCACGTGGACGGCGGCCAGGTGCAGAAGGTCGTGATGACCCAGGGCGAGCCGAGCCTGGGGAAGCGATTCACCGCGATCCAGACGCTGGCGAAGGCCCTCGGCGTCCGCACGCGCGACGTCGGCGCGGGGAAGCTGAAGCCGCAGGTGGCGTCCACGGGTATCCCGTCCCTCCAGGTCCCCATGCGGTCCCTTGACGTCGTCCGCGGGCTGGATCCCGACATGAAGTCCCTATCGAAGATCCTCGCCAAGGTCGGAGCCCACACCGTGTGCTACGCCTTCGCCCTCGAGGCGGAGGGCAAGGACGCGCAGGTCCATGCCCGCTCCTTCTCTCCCCTGGACGGGATCCGGGAGGACCCGGCGACCGGGAGCGCGGCCGGCGCGTGCGGGGCCTACCTCGCGGCGAACGGACGTCTGCCGGCACCCGATTTCGTGATCGAGCAGGGCTTCGAGATGCGCCACCCCAGCCGCATCGAGGTGACGGTGGAAGTGGAAGGCCAGAGGGTCAAGTCCGTGCGCGTGGGGGGCCGGGTGACGCCGATATTGCGGGGCAGCCTACGCCTCCCTTGACCGGAGATTCTGTGGTCCAGGACTGTAGATGAACCGGTCCCTCTGCAGAGCCCATCACCGAGACGTGGGAACCCGTCGAGGTGCCTCGGAGACCGCTACCGCCGTCTGTCGTAAGCGGGCGAGCGGTGGTCGATGTGCTCCACTAGGATCGCTCTGGATTCGTGGTCCAGCGCGGCAATGAGTCGATGGTCGCCGATTCTCAGCTTGTAATCGCCCGCTCCGGCAAGACGCTCAAAGAAGCGCCTTGGTTCGACCGCGGCCCGCTCGAGTTTGCGGACGATCCGGCGTGCGACGGGGGTGTCCAAACTACTGACGTCCCGCAGCGCCTGGTCGGTCCACACCATCGACCAAGCCATCCCACTACAGCCCCAGCTGCTTCTTCACTTCCTCGTGGGTGTGGAGTCGTCCTTCTTTGATGTCAAACCGGGCGTTGAAGAGACCCACACGAAACGCATGGGTATAGGGTCCCTCCTCATCGCCCTCAGGAATCAAGGCGATCAGCTTGTTCAGGAGCTCGTCGTAGGTC
>JBBSVS010000291.1:0-1845 GCA_038046665.1 Thermoplasmatota archaeon | reverse complement strand
ACGACGTGATCGAAGGCGGCGTTCTCGCACCGGTGATAGGAGATCACCCGGAACCGGTCCTCTCCGAGGATGTCGAGCATGTCGCCGATCTCGTTGAAGAGGTCCGCAATCTCCTGGTTCTTCACGGCGGGCTCCGATGCCCCACGGCCGACTTTATAGTTTCGCGCCGCGTTGGGCGGGCGCGTGATCTGGGTCGGCACATGCGGCTTCGGACGTCGGCAGGCGGACGCGTTTCGCATGTTGGACGCCCTCGAGATCCAGGAGACCTTCTACCGTCCCGTGCAACTTGAGAGGGCGCAGAAATGGCGGGCCGCCGCGCCCGAGGCCTTCATCTTCGCGGTGAAAGCCTCCCAGTTCATCACCCACGCGGCCGCCTCCCCGACCTATCGTTCCGCGGGACGTGCGATCCCGGAGGAGGAGCGGGCCGCCTGCGGCGGGTTCCAAGACAGCGCGAGGGTGCGGGAGGGCTGGGATGCGACGAGGGCCGTGGCCGAGGCCCTGCGCGCCCAGGTCATCGTCTTCCAGTCCCCGAGCTCCTTCGGGCCGACGCCGGAACACATCGCGGCGCTGTACCGCTTCTTCGTTTCCATCCGCACGGACGAGGTGAAGGCCTGGGAGCCGCGAGGGCCCTGGGCCTCGCATATTCTCGAGAAGGTGTGCGAGGACCTCGGCTTGGTCCACGTGGTCGATCCCTTCGCCGCGGAACCCTCCACGGTCGGCCTGGCCTACTTCCGGCTCCACGGGAGCCCGCCCGGACCGCGGCCTTTCCGATACACCTACACCGACGCGGACCTGGATCGCCTCAAGTCCGTCTGCGAGGAGTACGACGACGCCTACGTGATGTTCAACAACCTCTCCAAGGCCTCGGACGCGGCGCGGTTCCGCGCGCTCCTCGAGGGCCGACCGGCCCGTTGATAAAGGAGGAGAAAGGTTTTCTAGCAGCACCGGCGTTGCGTCGCCCCAAGGTGAGCATTCTGGCGTCGCAGGGCCGCATACCCGCCGAGATCATCGAGTTCCTCAATGCCTCCGGAGGTCACTCCCTCATCGTGAAGGGCCAGGCCGGTACGGGAAAGACGACCTTCGCCCTGCAACTCACGGAGGAGCTCGGGGAGGTCTCCGCCTCCCACTACCTCAGCTCCCGCGTCTCCGACGAGTCCCTGTACAACCAGTTCAAGTGGCTGCGGGAGCGACTCAAGCCCGTGGTCATCCAGACCGGTCCGAAGGCTCCCCGGACGGAAAGCAAGGCCGCCCGAGACGCCCTTGACCAGCTCACCGGGAAGATGCAGTCCGGCGAGGAGAGCGGCGAGGAGGAGTCCGGTCCGGGCAGCGGAGGCGCGGGAGTCAAGGGGGATATCTTCGAGATCCCCATCGGGGAGGATCTGCCCGAGGTCGAGGATGCCTATAAGTTCGTGGACGAGCGGATGCCGAAGCGGTCGTTGATCCTGATCGATTCGATCGACGCCTTGGCGGAACACTACGGCATCGCGGCTTCGAGGCTCATCAACGTCTTCCAGAAGGACCTCGTGGAGGGCAGCAAGCAGAACGTGCTCTACGTCCTGGAGGGCGGGGGGGAGACGCGCCTCGACTACCTCGGCGACGGGGTCGTGAACCTCTCCGCGGCGGAGCATGAGGGACGGCGCCTCCGGATCATGACGATCGAGAAGCTCCGCGGGCAGCAGGTCCGCCAGCACAAGTACCTCTACACCCTCGATGGCGGGCGCCTCACGGCCTTCACGATCCCCGAGAAGGAGCGCCTGCCGCACCCGAAGCCGTGGAAGCCCCTCGGGGACCCCTCCAAGGACGACGTGAGCACCGGACTCCCCGCGCTCGACTATCTCGTGGGCG
>JBBSVS010000290.1:0-3016 GCA_038046665.1 Thermoplasmatota archaeon | reverse complement strand
GACGTGGACTATGACCTGCTCGCGCAGAAGTACGCGCTGAGCGGCGGCTCCATCCTGAACGTCGTGCGCCAGGCCATGCGGAGATCCCTGAGGCGCGGGAAGCGTCACCGAATCACCATGGCGGACTTCGTCCAGGCCGCCGAGCGAGAGCTGAAGAAGTCCTCGCTGATGGCGACGGACCACCTGCAAGAGGACGCCCGGAAGCAGAAGATCCGCGGATACGCCTAGTCTGCGCGGGCGCTCCGGGGATCGTTCTCTTGCCGCGCTGGACGGAAACGTACCGAACGGCCGTGCTCCGGCGGCGGCAAGTTGAAATACACAGATGCATGTACATGCATGCATGGGAAGCAAGACGATCTCCCTCGAGGATTCCGCCTACGCCAAGCTCAGAGCTGCCAAGCGGCCCGGCGAGAGCTTCTCCGACGTTATCCAGAGGGTCTTGGGTGACCGGCAGCCCTCCTTCCTCGACTTTCGTGGGCTCCTCGACCGAAAGTCCGCGGAACGTCTTGCGAAGATCTTGGCCCGCATGAGGGAGGAAGACCTCGAGGCCCAGAAAGGCCGGACCCCGATGAGGGGTTGAACCCGTTGGGGATCACCGTCGACTCGAACTACGTGATCGATCTCCTACGTCTCGAGCGAGGCGCGGTCTCGAAGGCGGAGGAGATGGACCGCAGGCCGGACGTCAAGACCCTGAGCACTCCCGTGCTCTACGAGGTGTCCGCAGGCCTCCTGTTCTCCCGGTCGCGATCGGAGGCGGCTGCGTTCCGTGCCATCGCTGCGCGGTTCCAAGTACTTCCCTTTGACGAGAGCGCGGCCACGAAGGCCGCGGAGATCCGAGCGGAGCTCATGCGCCTCGGAAGAAGCAAGGGTCACGTGGATGTGATGATTGCCGGGATTGCCGCCGCCGGCGGACACGTCCTCGTCACCCGCGACCGTGACTTCCGCGATATCGCCGACACCATGGGCCTGCGGCTCGAGGCCTACTGAGCGAGCTGGCGGGCTATTTCTCCACGGTGATCACGTAGTCGTGGATGACGGGGTTCGCGAGCATACGGCGGCACATCTCCTCCACCGCCTTCCTCGCCGCCTTGGCGTCCGTCTCCTCGAGGTCGATCAGGAACCGCTTCGAGCTGTGCACGCCCTTCACGCCCTGGAACCCGAGGAGCTTGAGCGCCTTGCGGACGTTGTCCCCCTCCGGGTCCGCGACGCCCTTCTTCAGACGCACTTCGACGGAGACCCGCACCATGCCGCGCCCTCGGCCCGGGCATGGCCTGCCCCTTCTTAGGCCTTTGCCGTGGCCTTCAATCAATCGCCCGAAAAGGAATGGGGCCGAAAGCATTTTATCGGGTCGCACGATGGATTCGCTCCATGAGCGGTCCAGCCAGTCCGTCCGACTACCGCGGCGAGCAGACCCTGATGACGATGCGGCCCACCAGGCTCATCGCCCTCCGATACTACGCGCTCATGTTCTTCTCGCTCATCGTCGCACCGACCCTGTGGTTCGTGAATCCGGTCGAGCAATTTGGCAAGGTCCGTTTCTCCGTGGTGGGCTGGTCCCTGGACCGTATCCTCACGATCCTCTTCCTGGTCCTGGCCCTCTACGGCTTCCTACGGGCCGAGCTCAAGCGCAAGACGACGCGCTACATCATCACGGACAACAAGATCATCCGCGAGGACGGGATCCTCAGCAAGAAAACAGAGATGATCCCCTATACGCAGCTCGAGCGGGTGGACCTCCGGCAGAGCTTCCTGCAGCGGGTGCTGCGCATCGGCACGGTGGTCGTGGACACGGGCGACGACACACTAGAGATCGAGATGGTCGCCCACCCCGCCAAGGTCCAGGAGCTCCTGAGCCAGCGACTCGGCCGCCGCGCGTTCATGCAGCAACGCTGAGCCCGACCGGACGGACCTCACGTACGGTGCAAGCAATCTGCACGGTCCTTGCGCAAGGTACTTGAAGGGGGCTCCTCCGTGCCGAGCGGCCGTGGAGGGTGCCTGAGGTGGCACCGGAGAACGAATCGAGGTGCCCGGCGTGCGGGGCGTCGTTCCTGGCCTTCGCCGAGGCGACGCCTTGCCCCGGATGCGGACGGCCCGCGGACGGCGACGCGGACATCGTGCCAGCGGCCCTGCGCGCCTATGAGGAGAACCATCGGCTCTACGGTCACGCGATCCCTCCTGTGATCCGCGTCCAGACCCTGTGGGACGACTACCTGTACCGGGCCCTCTTCTTCCTGAAGGCCCTGGATGACCGCGAGCCCCGTACCTCGGAGGAGGCGGTGGTGGACCACACCTTGGACGCCCTCACCGCCGCCACCGACCCAAAGTGGCGGTCCCACCTGGAAGCCTACTACCGCGAAGTCCTCAAGGCCCGCCGGCGCGCCTCAGAAAGGGAAAAATAAGGACCGCGGGATACACGGGACCGGAGAGGCGCGAATGAAACTCTTTGCCACGGAACTCAAGGGGAAGACGGTCATGACGGAGGACGGCCAGATCCTGGGCGTCCTCTCGGACTTCATCATGGACACGAAGACGGGGAAGATCTCCTCCATCCTCGTGACGCCCTCGGAGACCGTCGAACCGCGTCTCTTCAAGGTCGACCCGGAGGGCCGGATCATCCTGAGCTTCAAGTCCATGAAGGCCGTCCGCGACGTGATCGTGACGCAGCTCGCGGAATGACGCTGCGCCTCAAGCCCCAAGGATCGCCTTCATCAAGCTCGGCGCCCACGCGGAGATCCCGTTCAGGACGAATTGCACCGCCACCGCCGCGATGACGATTCCCATGATCCGCGAGAAGGCGTAGACGCCCATCCGGCCGATGCGCTTGAAGATGCGGTCCGCGTTCGCGAGCATGATCCAGCCCGCAATCATGGTCACCAGGACGCAGGCGAGGATGATCACGATCTGCATGTAATCGATCCCCTGCGGGGTCGAGGTGCCCGCCATGAAGACCATGACCGTCGTGATCGCGCCCGGGCCCGCGAACATGGGGATGCCCAGGGGCACCACTCCGACGATC
>JBBSVS010000289.1:0-1177 GCA_038046665.1 Thermoplasmatota archaeon | reverse complement strand
TGTCCCGCTGTCCCCGTCACCCCTCCTGGCAATCCTTTCTAAATGCGACCCGTCCGGGTCCGGAAGGGAGAGCCCGTCGTCCGAGCCGCTGGTGGAAGCCGTGCGAAGGGCAGGCTTCGGCCCGGGCCCTATGACGATCGTGACCTTGGGCGTCTTCGGAGTCCCCAAGGGGACCCGTACCCATGGCCATTCCGATCGCAATCATCGTCGCGGTCCTGGGATTCGTGGCCGTGTTCCCCAGGTTGAGACAGGAGGGGAGGCCTTGGCGCCCATCCTTCGTGACGAGGAAGGCCGCCTCGATCCTCGATTTCCGCCTCCGGGACCGCCATCCCCGCAGGAGCCCCCCTTTTTCAGCGGTCCTCGAGGAGGCGTCCGGCTCGACTCTCTTCCCTAGGGACTTCCCGGAACTCGAGGTCTAGGCCCTGCGCGAGTCGGAGGACTTCTGCGTGGAGCGTTTGAAGATGGTCCTGGCGAACCCGGTATCGCCCCGTCACCTGGCGGATCACGAGCTGCGAGTCGCCCGAAATCCGATAGGATTGTTTCGATCCCTGCGCGTCTCGTTCGTGGAGCGTGCGGAGCAGCTCGATCAACGCCGTGTACTCCGCGATGTTGTTGCTTCGCATCGTGCCGTGCGGGGTCGGGAGGTCGGGGATCTCCCTCACGACCTCCTCGTCGCCGATGACGAAGGCGATTCGCATGGGCTCTCTCCCGCCAAACTGGTTCCCCGGGAGCGCCCCGTCGAAGGAGCACTCGATCCGAGACGGCCGAGGGCCGGTGCGGTCCATCGACTGCCAAAGGAGTGCGTTATCCATGAACCCTACTGTCGGGCTGTGCCGATCCTCTCCCGAAACCTCATTTGAGTCCGACTGCGTGGACGGGTGGGAACGCCATGGAGTCCCCGGATGCCCCACCGCCCCGTTCTCCCGTTCTCGCCGCGCTCCGGGCGAACTGGCGGTGGCTCCTCCTCGTCATCGCGGTCGCGGTCTTCGTGATGATGGTTGCGAACGACTAGGCCGTCGGCCCCAGGAAGCTGGTCGCGGACGACGTCCTTTTCTGGACGGACGCTCCCGCCCAAAGGAAGTCGGGATGGTCAGCGATACACCGTGCTCCGATGGCCCACGCTGAGTACGTAGACCTTCTTGCCGTCCCAGTCGATGTCCAGGATGGCGCGGTAGTC
>JBBSVS010000288.1:0-5494 GCA_038046665.1 Thermoplasmatota archaeon | reverse complement strand
GAGCTCGAAGAGCTCGCGGACCAGGCGTGCCCCCTCGCCGATGTACTTCTGCACGAGCTCCGAGCCGACGAAGCGGATGAACTTCGCCTGGGTTCGGTTCGCGACGGCCTTCGCCAGGAGCGTCTTGCCCGTGCCCGGTGGACCGACGAGGAGCACCGCCTTGGGCGGCTCGATGCCCACCTTTCGGTACAGGTCCGGCTTGAGGAGCGGGTCCTCCACGGCCTCCTTGAGCTCCAGGATCTGTGGCTCGAGCCCGCCGATGTCCTCGTAGGTCGAGTCGGGCTTGATGATGATCTCCGCGCCCGTAACGATGGGATCGTAGGACGGGGGCAAGACGCCCATGACGGCGAGGGTCTGCTTGTTCAGCGCGACGCGCGCGCCGACGATGAGGTTCTCCTTCGCGATGTAATCGGCCGCATTGACGATGAAGTCCGGGCCCGTGGACGACTTGACCACCACGCGTCCGTCCGAGAGCATGTCGCGGACGTTCCCGATGATGAGGGGCGGGGTCTTGAGGCGGTCAAGCTCCTGCTTCAGCCGCTTGATCTCCTTCTGCAGGCGTACGAGCTCCGTCTCCGCGTAGCGTTTCTCGCCCTCGACCCTCCGGCTGTTCTCCAGGAGCTTGTCGTTGCGTTCCTCGAGCGAAGCGATTCGCTCGGATAACTTCTCCGAGAATTCTCGGATCTGATCTTCGTCCATAAACATCGTCCGGTGGGCCGGCGAAAGACGAAGCCTATATACCGAGCACTTTTTATTTAGCCTTTGCGGACTTGATTTCGTGATTTGCGAATTATGCGGCGCGGACGTGCCGCGGACGAAGAACGTGGCGATCGAGAGCACGGTCCTGTCCGTGTGCGCCTCCTGTGCGAAGTTCGGAGACGAGGTCACCACTCCCGTTGTCCGACGCTCCACGATGCCCCCAATCATCGCGCAACGGCTGGAGGCCCGCAAACGGCGTCTGACGCCCCGGGACGTCTACGCGGACGCGGGGACGATGGAGCTCGCAGACGACTTCCCTCAGCGCATCCGCGAGGCGCGGGAGGCGCGCGGGTGGAAGCAGGCGGACTTGGGGGCGAAAATCAACGAGAAGGTGAGCGTGATCGCGAAGCTCGAGTCGGGGACGATGGACCCGGGCGATGCGCTCATCCGGAAACTCGAGAACGAGCTCGGCATTAAGCTCAAGGAACGCGTGGAATCCGTTGCGGTGAAGAAACAGAGCGCCTCTGGCAACCTCACCCTCGGCGACCTCATCAAGATGCAAGAGAAGTCCGAGTGATCACGGCAGGCCGAGGCGGGTCTTCACCGCATGGAGGAAGGGCGCGACATCCACCCCCGCCTGGCGTGCGGCGATCAGCGCCGCGACCTCCACCTCCACGTCCATCTTCTCTTGGGTCGCGTTGACCGTGGCGATGACGGCGCGGCGGTCGGACTTCGTGTGAGCCACCATCGCATCGACGATGCGGAGGAAGATGTCCTCCGACGCGGGCGTGGGCACATCGAGGATCTTCACGGTGGGGATGAAGTCCGTCGGAACCTCGACCGCGGTCACATCGAAGCGGGGCCGGATGTTGCCGCCGTGGGATTCGAGCAGCTTCGTCTCCAGGCCGAGCTGGAGGAGGCGCTGGGCATCCCGTGGCGGGAACCACCGAAGGTCCATGGAGGCGGAGAGGACGAATTCGCGTTCGGTGAGCTCGTCCCGCCCTTTGCGCTTGAAGAGCAGCGCGATGGCGGTCTGGAGATCGTCCATGGAGAACCGCGGAACCGGACCCTTGCGATGGATAGGCCCCTAATTAAGGATGCGGAGGCCGTGTGCTGTGTTGAACAACTCCCCGCCCGTTCTCCCTTTCACCCTCCCTGCGCCCCTTCAGGTGCCCCCTTGCAGCAGCGCGTTGTACAGGGCGAACTTCGTCCGGACCTCCCTGACCATGAGATCCCTCCGGCGAGCGCGCACGCTCTCCCCGAAGATCCTCTTGACGGCAGAAAACGTCCCTTCCACGGCCCACCTCCGGCCATAGCCGTGCGCGTCCCGCCACCCGTCGTACCCGAGCCGACGAAGCTCGCGCACCGCACGCGGCCGTGCCGAGACGCCGAGGGACTTCCGCGAGGCGCCGGCCCGGATCTTGATCCCCGGCCTTATGCCTGCGTCCGCCAAGGCCGCGAAGTTCCTCCGCGAGTCGTACGCCGCGTCCGCCAGGACGTCGGAGATCCGTCCGTGGCCCACCGCCGCCACGGCCTCCTGAATCAAGGAGGGGAAGACCGTCGTGTCGGCCGTCCGCTCGTCCGTCACCTCGAGGGCGACGACGCCGCCCCGCACCGAGACGGCGACGTGCACCTTGATCCACCCGCCGTGCCGGTGCCACGTCTCCCGCATCCACTCCCCGCGGTCCGTGACCTTGATCCCCGTCGAGTCGACCGCGACCACGATCGGTCCGTCGCCCGCAGGGAGGACGGGGGGCAGTGCCTCCATGCGCGCGAGCCGACGCCAGATCGTCGTGTAGTCCGCCGGCCGCACGGTCGGCAGGACCTTCCCGAGGCTCCGGAGGAAGCCCTCGAGCTGTCGCAACGGCGCGTCGAGGACCGACCGGAACGTCCGGAGGAAGGCCATGAGGCTCTCCGGAAACCCGTACGGACGCCCGCGCTTGCCGTCGTTCATCCGCCGCACCTCGTCGTCCCAGGTGCCGACCCACGCCAGGTCGAGGTAGAGCTCGCCCCGACGGACGAGACCTTCGTTCACCCTCGGCCAATCCCTCTTATACGCCTGCGCGTATGCCGTCCCATCCCTCGGCATATCTGGTCCCTTCTGACAAGGACCCGGATGTGCCGAGGGACCTCTTAGGACTTATTCAACACAGCAGAGGCCGTGCGAACGTTTATCCTCTCCGGAGACGATGGTCCCTCCGCTCCCGCGTAAGGTCGCGCCGATTCGTGACGCGCGATGCAAGCCGGGAGAGAACGTCGCATGGGTCCCTCCTCGATAGCCCCGGGACGGGGCGCACCGTGACAGGGGGACAACGCGGCGTCCCACAATCCCTCGGCATGGGTCAGGGCGTCGAGTGAGCACCGCTTGGCCGTGAAACGCGCTGTTAATGCCGAGGGACATCCTACGGAGACCCGGCACTCCCGGACGAGGACTTACGGCGATGCGTTCGCCCTCCCCGGATTCTGCGCACCATGGCCATTGTCAGGAGCGTAGACGCGATTGGCAGGGCGACATCGTGGAACTCCGGAATCGAAATGGTGGCCCTCGAGTCCGAGGTCCCTGGGTTCGCTCCATTGGAGGAAACTGTGAGAGTGCCGCCGAAGACAAGCGCGACTCGGAATCGAATGCGCTCGCCGCTCGACAGGGTCTGAGCCGCGACCGAGGCAGTCTGCAAGACGTCGTCGCCGAACGTGTTCTTGTTCGTGGTCGCAAGGAGAACGGAGGTGTTCGTGCATGCGGAGTCGAGGCACTTGTCGATCGCCACGGAGTAGATTGGCTTGGCGTACACCACCGCGCGAATGTTGCTGACCCGGACTTCACTGGTGGTCGCATCGTTGTCACGAACACCGATTTGCAGGTTTCCTACGTCGGACGCGAACCAAGCGCTGTTGTTCGAGGGGTTCTTGAACCAGGCGTACCTTGCGATGCCGTAGGAGGCGGATGGACAAGCGGGGACCGATCCGCTCGCGTAGTTCGTGCTGCCCACGCGGACGAGGAGTCGGAGGTCGCCGCTACTCGCTGGGAACTTGCAGGAGGCTTCAACCGTGATGTTGATGATCGACAGAGGGGAAGGGGGGTTGTTCCAATTCGGGATCGTGAATAGTTCATCGAGCACGGAAGCGCTCGACGATGTCACATAGTTCGTGTCCCCGTTGTTCGGATCCTCCTCGGCACATTTCGAGTGTTTGCTCGCCATGCAAGGTTTCGGCCCCACGGTGGTCCACTGCTGCACGGCACCGTCTCCGTTCACGTTCTCAATCTTCGCCGCATCGCTCTTGTTCGAAACGTCCGCGTAGAATTCCCATGTTCCGGCGATGGTGGCGGATGGTTGGCCGACGGGCGTGAACCAGCAGATCGAGTTGGTTCCGGTAAGGTCTGTCAACGTAGCACTTGCGCCGGCCGTCGTGCTCGCCGCGAGATTGCTCGTGCAGCCCGTGCCGTTCGTCGCACCGTTCGTGAAGAACCACTTTTGGTTCCCGGCAATGTCCTGGGCGGTCACTTGTCCGGCCAGGGGAGGCCGGCTCCCGCCGACGTATGCGCTCGTCGCAAGGGTGTATGCGGAGTACGCGGCGAAAACGGTGCTGGGGGCCCTCCACGAGGACGAGTCGTCATGGGTCTTGCCCCAGCCGCTCACCTCGAAGTAGGCACGGGAGACGTTCGTGATCGAAACGCCCGGGACGCCGACCTCCAGGTGGGAGAGATCCTTTCCCGAAGGCACGTTCCCGATCGTCGCCCAGTTCCAGTCCCAGGAGGCTGCGCCGTTGAAACGACTCGCGACGGAGGAGAGGACGAGGCCCTCCTTCCCGGTGACCTCGACGAGGTAGTCCGCGCCTAGGCCGCCGATCGCGAATCCGGTGCCTGACAAGCCGTCCACATCGAGGTAGAACCGCGCGGAATCCGTGCCGTTCTCGGGAGGCGGAGGCGGGCCCACCGTGCCGTTCCCGGTACCATTCGCCGGCGGCAGGTAGGCAGGATTCATCGATGGGACCATCGTGCCGTTCAGGGCCGTGCCGGCGACTTCCGCCATGAAATACGCCTCGCCCGCATAGCCCTTGAATGCATACCCGGACAGATCGACGTCCTTGTCCCACAACGGCTGCACATCTCCGAGAGGATCGGAGGAGGTGTTCGACCACTCAGCGAAGGCCGCGTCCACCACGGGCGCCGCGGGAATCGACCCGATGTACGCGAGGAAGGCCGGGGTTCTCACCGGCGCCACGAACGCCACGCCCCCGGAGGCAACGGACACATCGTCGATGTTCTCGAGGAATGCACCGATCGTCGCCCCGTCCACGGTACCGACATGAGGCCTCACGGTCAACGTCCGCGATGCGTTGTTCGGGACGGTGAGTGAGGAGAGGGGGAAATGCACAATCCTCGCGGCGGGCCGGCTCGACAGGATGTTGCCTGCTTCGTCGACAAGGTCCACTGTGGAGATCGATGCGGGTCCGAAGGTCCCCTGGAAGGTCACGTTGAAGCCGGTCACGGAAAGATCGCCGTCGACCGCGTGTAGAGTGAACCGGGCCAGATCGGAGAGGGTACCCTGCACCACTCCGGGCGCCGTGGTGTTCTGCCGAACCAGCACATACGGACGAGCGCTCGTGGCCGTGACGTCTGCCGCGTCCGATTGTCCGTCCCAGCCCCGAGAGGCAAAGGCCACGTCCACCGGTTGGTGTGTGATCGAGAGATCCGACCAATCCGTCTGGAACTCGAGCTGGCTCCCCGAACCCGCCGCCATGACGTACCCGGCAGAGACCCACCCGGTCCAGTCGTGCTGACCGTGGCCAGGATCAA
>JBBSVS010000287.1:0-2099 GCA_038046665.1 Thermoplasmatota archaeon | reverse complement strand
GTAACCTCATGATCGCGTTCTGGCAACATGTGTATGCCCTCGCGGCCCCGGGCGGACCCGCACCCGCGAGCACGCCTGCGGTCCCGCCCCCGTGCACGGGCTGTGGAGCGGCGTTGCTCCCGGACTGGAAGGTGTGCCCCTACTGCGGACGCCCGAGAGCGAATCCGCCGTGAAGCCGCGTTGTCTCGTCAGCGCGCCCTCTTCATGATCTTCATGAAGCCGGCCGACTCGTAGATCTGGAGCTTGCGCTTGGTCAGGGTGTCGCGGAACTCGTCCCAGGAGATGACCACGAGGCGGTTGTTGCGACCTTTCGTGAATTGGATGCCGTCCGTGCCCTTCACCCGTCCCGGGCGAAGACCCTTCTTCTTCGCCTTCTCGATGGCGGACTCCACGCTAATCGGTTCCATGACCAAACGAAGTCCCTCCTTGTACCACGCGACCGGCGCGCTGGCCGACTGCATCCGAAGGTCGCTATATAAATGGTTCTTCGGAGTGATCCGCGCCCCACGAAGGGATTTCTATCCCACCCACCGTATCCCCGCTGTTGCCCCGCTTCGGTTCCTCCGGCATCCGCGGCCTCGCCAACGTCGAGGTGACGCCCGACCTCGCGCTCCAGGTCGGCCAGGTCGTGGGGGAACTCTACGGAGCCGCGATCGTCGGCCGGGACCCTCGGACGAGTGGGCCCATGCTTGCGTCCGCTCTCTTCGCGGGCATCCTCTCTGCGGGCTCCGACGCCACCGATGCAGGGATGGTCTCCACGCCCACCCTGGCCCGCGGCGCGTCCGAATACGCCTGTGGCGTCGTGATCACCGCGTCGCACAACCCGGCTCCCTACAACGGGATCAAGCTGTGGAACCCGGACGGCATGGCCTTCGACGAGACGCAGCAGGCGGAAATCGAATCCGCCCTCGACGCCGCCCGCTTCCGGTCGGTCTCCTGGGACAAGGTCGGTCGCCTCCTTGCGCGCGACGACCTCATCCCGCGCCACATGGATGAGGTCCTCCGGGACGTCGGGACCGCGAAGCTCAAGGTGGTCGTGGACTGCGGCTGCGGGGCCACGTCGACCATCACACCCTTCCTCCTGCGGAAGATGGGCTGCGAGGTCCTGGCGATCCACGCCCAGCCGGACGGCCATTTCCCCGGTCGGGAGCCGGAGCCCACGGAGGAGAACCTCTCCCTGCTGAAGGCGACCGTGCGCGACGTCGGGGCGGACCTGGGGATCGCCCATGACGGCGACGGCGACCGCATGGTGGCCGTGGACCGGGACGGGACCTTCGTCGGCGGGGACGCCCTCTTGGCCCTTTTCGCGAAGCGCGAGGTGAGGCGCGGGCTCGTGGTGCCCGTGGACGCCTCCATGGTCGTCGAAGACCTGCTGCCCAAGGCGAAGGTGTGGCGCACCCGTGTGGGCGACGTCTACGTGGCGTCGGAGCTCAAGCGCCGCGGCGCGGACTTCGGCGGCGAGCCCTCGGGCACGTGGATATTCCCGAAGGTCTCCTACTGCCCCGACGGCGTGTACGCGGCCGCGCGCTTGGTGTCCATGGTCGCGGAGCGACCGCTCGCCTCGATGCGCAAGGAAATCCCGGACTACCCGATGATCCGAGGCGCCTTCGCCTACGAGAAGTCGAAGCGCGCGGCGATCGAGGCGAGGGTGGATGCGGCCCTCCGGGGCTTGGGCGCCGACGTGAGCACGGTGGACGGATGGCGGCTCCAGTACGAGGACGGCTGGGCCCTCGTCCGCTTCTCCGGGACGGAACCGAAAATCCGTGTACTGGCGGAGTCGCGCGACGCGGCCAGGGCAAAGGCGATATATTCCACGGTCCTATCGAGCGCGCAGGGCGCGGCCACATGAAGGCGGTCATCCTTGCGGCCGGGGAGGGCACCCGGATGCGGCCTCTCACGGCCAACTTGCCCAAACCCCTTCTCCCCGTCGCGGGCAAGCCCTTCCTCCGCCACACGCTTGAGGCCGTGGCCCGCGCGGGCGTGAAGGACGTCACGATCCTCATCGGGTGGCAGGGCCACCGCATCCGGGAGAGCTTCGGCCACGGCGCGGACCTCGGGCTCGCGATCGAGTATGAGGAGCAGACGGAGCGCCTCGGGAC
>JBBSVS010000286.1:0-6760 GCA_038046665.1 Thermoplasmatota archaeon | reverse complement strand
GATGCAGTACCGCATGGACCTGGCGGAGACGAAGCGGCCGACCGACCAGCTGGTCGAGTCCGAGGACGTCGCGGTATACGTGGACCCGAAGAGCATGGTGTACCTTCAGGGGTCCAAGCTCGACTACGAGGAGGACCTCCTCGGCGGGCAGTTCAAGATCCACAACCCCAACGCGAAGACGTCCTGCTCCTGTGGCCTGAGCTTCACGATCTGATCCTCGCTTTCCGTGAAGGCGACGCGCGGGCCCGGCTGCCGTCCAACGACTAAAGCGCCTGGGCGACCATCTCGGCCAGGTCGACGATGCTGATCTGCATGTTGCGCTGCTTCGCGATCTTGTCGAAGTGCATCTCCGCGTGCGGGCACGTCGTCACGATGGTGTTCGAGCCCGTGTTCACGGCCGCCTCGATCCTTCGAGATGCAACGTTCGCGGCCTGTGCGGGGTAGACGTCGGGGAAGCCGCCGCCACCTCCCGAGCACAGGGCCTCCTCGCGCATCGGGAGGATCTCGAGGAGCTTGAGGTCCTTGATGAACTTCAGCGCCTGGCGGGGCGGGTCGAAGGTGTCGCACACCCGCCCCATGTGGCACGCGTCGTGGAAGACGACGCTCTGGGGGATCGGCTTCGTGAAGGTGATCCGCTTCTCGCGGACGAGTTTCTCGAGGAAATGGGAGATGTGGAACACGCTGAAGGGAGGGTTTCCGCCCCAGTCCTTGTAGTCCCGCGCGAAGGAGCGGTAGCACTCCGCGCACGCGGTCACCAAGGCCTTCGTCCCCGTCCGCGCGACCGCGTCGAGGTTGTGGGGCATAAGCTCCTTCCTCACCATCTCCTGGTAACCCATCCGCGCGAGGGGTGCGCCCAGCACCACTCCTCCGGCCCGAGGATCTTGTACGTCACCTTGGCCGCGTTCAGAATCTTCACGACCGCGCGGGCGATCTGCTGCTTCTCGTAGCTCGCGGCGCACCCGACCCAGTACACGACCTCGGGGTTCTCCGACTGGACGGCCTCGGCCGAGATCCAGGCACCCCGTTCATCCTGCGCCTTCCCGTAGAGGTTGTGGGTCTCGCGGACGTTCTCCACGTAGGGATGGAGTTGCTCCCGCTCGAGGCCTGAGGAGACCATCCACTCCTTGACGTCGTCCCAGAGACGGTCGAAGGGGATATCGACGGGACAGACCTCCTCGCAGGCCCCGCACCCCGTGCACTCCCACGCGCTTCGGGCGAAGTCCTCGCCCGCCGAGACGTGCCGACGCAGCAGGCGGTCCAGGGGCCCGCGCAGGTCGTACTGCCGCATCGCGAAGATACGCCCGCGCGGCGAGGCGCCCTCCCAGCCCGCCTCCTGGTACGCGGGGCATACGGGGACGCAGTAGCCGCACATCGTGCAGGCGTGCAGGTGCTCCTGGATGGGAGGCATCTTCGCGAGTTGCGGCATGAAAACACCCACCGAATCAGCGGCGGAGGTCCGCGATCTCGTGGCCCGCTTCCTTCGCGAGATCGTCCTCCTCGCGCGCGAGCTCCTCCAAGACGGACTTGGCCTGCCCGGACGTCTGGGCTGCCACGTCCCGGAACAGGACCGCGGACTTGCGGGCCGCGTCCCCCGCGACCTCCCACGCCTTCGTCAGGGCGATCTCCTTCTCGAAGGTGTAGCGCGCTGTCCCGCACTTGGGGCATTGCGAGGGGAGCGCCTTCGTCTCGACGACGTGTCCGCACACATAGCACTCGGCCTTGGAGACCGAATCGAGGGGGAAGATCCCGGGCTGCGGGGCTGCGTCCTTCGCCGTCGGGCGGACCAGGGGCTCGAGCTTCTTCAGCTGGGACGTCTTCCGTCGCTGGAGGTCCTCGAAGGTCACCTTGACGCGGGTGTCGGCGGCGATCAGGTGGGCGAACTCATAGAACGTCAGGCCCTCAAGGACGGCGCCCAGGGCCGTCGAGAGGGAGTCTGATCCACTGGAATGCTTGGCGGTCAAAGTATCCGGCCACCCCAGGAACCCACAGCGGGGTTAGGATACCGGAGAGGGGATATCAACCTTCGCCACTTGCGCCGGGAGAGAGGCTCAGATGCCCCAGCCGAACTGCTTCTTCGAGGTCTCGGACATCATCTCGGGCGTCCACGGCGGCTCCCAGACGATGTTCACGCTCGCTTCCTTGACGCCGGGCAGCTGCTCGACCTTCCGCTTCACGTCCGCGCCCATGTACGCGGACGCGGGGCATCCGGGCGCGGTCAGGGTCATGCTGACGTCGACCTTGCCCGCGTCCTCGTGGATGTCGATCTTGTACACGAGCCCGAGGTCGTAGATGTTGATCGGAATCTCGGGATCGTAGCACTTCTTCAGAACCGCGATGACCTCGTCCTTGGTGGGCATGGTTTGTGCCTCCGCCGCCTCGGTGAACATAGGAGGCCGCGGGTTATTAACGTTCCGCTTGCGGGCCCATCCGGAGGGGTCTACGGCCCGCGAATCCACCCTCGAGGGGGTGCCAGTTCGCGATCTTCCGCTCCCCGCGCTGCCAGCACAGGTACGCCAGCGTGTTGTCCACGGGCGCGGGGAAATCCACCAGGCCGGAGTGGAGGTCCTTGAGCTCGCAGCCCAGGGTCGAGATTTCCTGGATGTCCTCGTCGAGGAGGGCTCGAGTCTCGTCCCGCTCTTCGATCAACCGCTCGTAGCCCTCCCGCTCCTCCGGGGGCATCGTCTCGCCCTTGGACCCCCAGTACGACTCCGCGTCCTCGAGGAGGTCCTCGAGCTCCTTCAAGCGCACGAGCTTGGGGTCCATCCGGTTGAAGATCTCCGCGAGCCTCGGCACGAGGGCGTCCGCCTCGTGCACGGTGAAGAGTCGCGCCGGGACGTAGGGCTGGATTCGGAGATCCATGGGGCCTTCCATGCGTGTGCCTCCTGCGGACATACCACGTTCGAGGGGTATGACCCTTTGCCCGCGTCAGGCGAGCCCGTGCTCCTCCTTCACCGCGCGGGTCGCCTCGATGATCACCTCGAGCTTTCCCCGGGCCTCCTCGACCGTCCGCGTCTTGAGCCCGCAGTCCGGGTCGATGTACAGCTTCTGGGGGTCGAAGATGGACAAGGCTTGCTCGATGCGCTCGACGACTTGGGCCTTCGTCTCGACAACGTGGCTGTGAACGTCGACCACGCCGAAGGCAATCTCCTTCCGGAGCGGATCCTTCCTGAACCGGTCGAGCAGGTCGAGCCCGGAGTTGGACATCTCCAGGTCGAGTTGGTCCACGGGCAGGCGGTTGAAGTAGCTGTAGATGTCGAAGTAGTTCCCATAGCAGGTATGGAGGATCGTCTTCGCGTTGAGGCCCTTCGTGACCGCGCCGACCGCCTTGACGACGAGTGGCAGCTCGTCGGAGCGCGTGGCGAGGGCGGGCTCGTCCACCTGGATGATCTTCGCGCCGGCGGCCTCCAGGTCGCGGGCCTCCTGGTGGAGGAGCTTCGCGAAGGCCATCGCGGTCTCCTCGCGGGAGCCGTAGTGCTCGTCGAAGGACCAGTCCATCATCGTGTAGGGCCCGGTGATCATGCCCTTGACCGGCCGGTCCGTGAGCTTCTGGGCGAACCGGTACCAGTCCACGCTGATCGGCCCCGTGCGCCTGAGCTCGCCGACGACGATGGGCTTCTTGTAATAGCGGTTCCCATAGGACCGTACGAGCCCCGAGACCTCCATGCCCTCCAGGTTCTCGGCGAAGTACGTCGCCATGTCGCCCCGGTACTGCTCCCCGTCCACCACGATGTCGATCCCGATCTCGTCCTGGAACCGCACCCACTCCGTGGTGGCCTTCTCCTCGAGGGTGCGGAGCTCCTTCGAGGCGAGCTCCCCCTTCGAGGCCTTGGCCCGCGCGCGGATCAGGTAGTCCGGCTTCGGCATCGAGCCGACCGACGTGGTCTGCAAGGCGCTCACCCCTTCGCCTCCAGGAGCCTCGCGGTCCTCGCGAGGATGGCGAGCTTCTCGCGGGCCTTTGCGCGCGGGAGGAACTCGAGGCCGTTCGACGGAGACAGGTAGGATCGCCCGAGGTCGACGCTGTGACGCAGCTCCCGGACCTTCGCGGCGAGGGCCTTGGGGTCCTCGGCCTTCGTGTTGCGGGCGTCCACGACGCCCAGCGTAAGGGGCTTGTCCGTGCCCTTCTTCGCGAGCTTGGGCCAGGTCGTCTCACCCTGGACGAGATCCAGTCCGATCACATCCGCGGGCGCCTTCAACAGGCCCGCGTAGATCTTCGCGACGTCACCGAAGTAGGTGGAGAGGGTGAGCTCCGCGGCACCCTTCTCCGCGGCGATGAGCTCGAGGGCCTCCACGGCGAGGGCCAGGTCCTCCGCATGGCGGGTGAGGATGGGCTCGTCCACCTGGAGGTGCTTCGCCCCCGCGCGGACGAGTTCGCGGGCCTCCTGGGCGAGGGCCTTCGCGAAGGCGAGGACGAGGGCGCGCTTCTTCTTGTAGTGCTTGTCGAGGGCCAAGGAGGCGAGCGTGAGGGGCCCGGTCAGGATGGCCTTCACGGGCGCCCGGGAATGGCCTTGAGCAAAATTCCATTCGTCCACGAGGATCGGCTGCTTCCACTCCACGGCCCCGTGGACGACCGGCTGGCGGTAGTACGTGTTCGTGTCGAAGTACCGCACGAGTCCGTCGATCTCGACACCGGAGAGGCCGCGGGCGATATGGCTCTGGCTGTCGTACCAGGGGACCTGGCCGTCCGAGACGACGCCGATGCCTGCGTCGTTCTGTTCCTGCAGCACGGCCTGCACGACCTCCCGTTCCGCCCCGCGCACCTCCGCCTCGGTGAGCTCTCCCTTGTCGAAGCGGGCGATCGCGCGGCGCAGGACCTGTTCCTCGTGCGTGTCGCCGACACGCGGGTATGTGCCCACGACCGTGGTCCTGATCATGGAAATCTCCGCGGGTTCCTCCGGGAGGAGCCCGCCAGGCGACATGAATAAAGGGCCTGAATAAAAGGTTCTACATTCCGAACGGAATAATCGCCGGAATCACTTCGCGGCCCGCGCGATGCCCTCTTCCGTCTGCTCCTCCAGGAGCTTGACCTCGCCCTGCTTGTTGATGTGGTAGAACCCGCTCATGTCCTTGTACCCGATCTCCTCCATGTAGAGGCAGTCCACGGGGCAGACGTCCACACACTGCTGACAGCCGATGCACTTCGTGTAGTCGAATTCGGGCACGACGATGGGCTTGCCCTTCCGGTCGTTCGGGCCGTCGGGCATGTCGATGCAGCGCGTCGGGCACTCCCGCTCGCACCTGCGGCATCCGATGCAGACGTCGACCTCGCAGATCGGGTGCTCCCCCATTCGGTTGATGAGGATGATCTCCTTGTCCGAGTTCTCCGCGGGCATCCGGAGTTCCTCGGAGCGGTAGTAGAGGTCCTCGCGAGCGTAGTCCGCGTGCTCGAACTCCTGGGTGAAGTTCCAGGCGTCCGTGGGGCAGTACTCCATGCAGTTGCCGCAGAAGAGGCAGTGGCCGATGTCCACGGCCGGGCGGCGGACGACCTTCTTCATCTCATCGAGCATGGCGCGGCTCGGGTGGAGCCACGCGGATTCGGGCTCGATCTCGTGGAACTCGAAGTAGATGCATTCGTTGGGGCAGACCTTGGCGCACAGCTCGCAGCCGATGCACTTGAACCAGTCGATGCTGTGCTGCCCGCGGAAGGCCGAGGGGAGCTCCACCTTCTGGTACGGATAGAGGTGGGTCACGGGCTTGCGACCGCCCGGGACGAGTTTGTTGACGACCGGGAGGGTGACGAGGGCCTGCTTGATCGTGGCGATCATGGGACGGACCATGCCGCCGATCGTGCCGCTCGGCCGGACCTGGGTCAGGTCATCGTCGGTCTTGGGGGACTTCATAGGTGTACTCTCCCTCCTCGAGGTTCATGAGTTCGCCTTCGCGGGCGGAGACCGTGCGGCCCTTCTTCGTGCGGATCCAGCCGGTCCGCTCGGCCTTGATCTTCGCGTTGAGCTTGAGGAAGCCGTCGATGAGGGCCTCCGGCCGCACGGGGCAGCCGGGGATGAAGATGTCCGTGGGCACGAAGGTGTAGGAGCCCTTGACCACGCTGTAGGAGTCATAGTAGGGGCCGCCACAGATCGTGCACTCTCCCATCGCGATGACCCACTTGGGGTCCGCCATCTGCTCGTACAGGCGGCGCACCACGGGCCTCAACTTCAGGGAGATGGGGCCGTTGAGGAGGAGCACGTCGCACTGCCGCGGGGACGAGCGGTAGATCACGCCGAAGCGCTCGATGTCGTACCGGGGGTCCGACGTGGCCGCCATCTCGATCGCGCAGCACATGATGCCGAAGTGCAGCGGCCAGGTGGAGTTCCGCTTGGCCCAGTTGAAGAACTCGCCCACGAGGCCTTCCTTCATCTTCTTGAGCATCTTCCCGCCGGGGCCGCGCTTGAGGGGCGCATCGATGTTCTCGTCGACCCACTTGAGGAAGTCCTTGGACCGCAACCCGACGATGTTCGACTGCTCGGCCCTCTGGATCATGGTGGGTTCCCTGTTGCCTCCGGGGACGCGGCGACTCGCGTAAACCGGGGGGCTTCTTAACCCTTGCCAGGCACACCGGGGCTTAAACGTTCGGCGATGGAGGTTCTGTCTAGGGGCGGGTGATGAACGCGGCGGGTTCCTGGGACCTGAGGGATGTAACATATCGGGCGATGCTTGGGCAGAACTTCCTCCGGATGATGAAACGGACCACTACGTTTGGAACATCACGGAGGGGCGCATCGCGAGGCCGAGGACCAGCTCCCGCTCGATCGACCTCAGGGTG
>JBBSVS010000285.1:0-1159 GCA_038046665.1 Thermoplasmatota archaeon | reverse complement strand
CCCGCTCGACCCGCCGAGGTCCTCGTGATCGACGGCAACGAGGAGCACCAGATGCTCAGCGCCCTCGCCCTCGGCCGCCAGGGCTTCAAGGTCACCGCCGCCAACTCGGGGAAGGAGGGTTTGCGCCTCGCCCTTTCCAAGGCCTTCGATGCAATCATCCTGGACCACAAGGTGCGGGACCGCTCCTCCTTCGACGTGCTCCAGACCCTCGTGGACCGCTTGCCGCGCGTGCCGAAGATCTTCGTCGTCGTGCCCGGCGCCGAGGAGCTCGCGGTGCGGGCCCTCAGCGAGGGCGCCACCGGATACCTCGTGAAGACGCCCCGCTACAACGAAGTCCTCCCCTCCGAGGTGGAGGACCAGATTCGCAAGGCCCAGATCCAGGTCCGCCTGGAGGAGCAACAGCAGGCCCTGGTCGAGGGCGTGTCCGAGCGGATGAAGGTCGAGGAGACCCTCCGCGGCACGGAGGAACGCCTGCACCTCCTGCTGGAGCAAGCGCCCTTCGTCGTCTGGACGACCGATGCCGACCTGAAGGTCACGTCCTCCTTGGGCTCGGGCCTCGCGGGCCTGAACCTCTCTCCCAACCACGCCCTCGGCAAGGCCCTCATGGAGATCTTTCCCTCCGACGATCCGAACCTCCCGCTCTTCGACGCCCACCGCCGCGCCCTTGCGGGTGAATCGACCCGCTTCGAGCAGCAGTGGCAGCGGCACATCTACGACATGCACGTCGGGCCGCTGCGCAGGAAGGACGGGCCCGTCCTCGGAGCCTTCGGCGTGGCCCTCGACGTGACGGAAAGGGTGCGGAAGGAGCGGATTCAATCCGCCGTCTACCGCATCTCCCAGGCGACGAACGCGGCGAGCAACCTCGGGGAGCTCTTCCGCTCGATCCACGCGATTGTCGGCGAGCTCATGCGCGTGAAGAACTTCTACATCGCCCTCCAGCACCCCAAGACGGGCCTGATCCACTTCCCCTACTTCGTCGACGAGGAGGAGTCCTCGCCTCCGCCGCAGACGCCCGGGAAGGGCCTCACGGAATACGTGCTCCGCACGGGCAAGGCCCTCCTTGCCTCCCCCGAGGTCTTCGCTCAACTGGAGAAGGCGGGGGAGGTGGTCTCCATCGGGCCACCCTCGATTGACTGGCTCGGCGTGCCCTTGACCACGA
>JBBSVS010000284.1:0-1596 GCA_038046665.1 Thermoplasmatota archaeon | reverse complement strand
TGTCCGGAGGCGTTCGTGTATCCGATGAACGTCGATCCGAGGTTGTCGCTGTGCGAGACCGTCGCATTGTTGTACAATGCGAAGCCCGTGAACCACAACTGGGACCACGAGACCCAGATCTTCTCGCTTGCGCCCGTCCCGGTGATCGCGATGGAGGGCGCGAAGTCATAGGCGGTCACCGTCGCGGAGTTCGCCTTGACCGCGGGAAGCCAGGTCACGCCCCCGTCCGTGGACTTGCTCACGTACACGTCGTACGCGTTCGAGGTCCACACGACGAAGAGGTTCCCTGAGTGATCGATCGCGGCGGTGGGCGTCGCGGGGAGGCCGAAGAACGGATCGTTCGTCGCGACTTCGCCGACGTTGTTCACGTTGACGAGGACGTTGTACAGGATGCCCTCTGGCACCCCGCTCGGACCTCGCGTGGTCCACTTGGATTCGTAGACGTCCGTGAGGCCCGAGAAAGAGTCCGTCCTCAGGTAGAACACGTAGAACGTCCCATTCCCGTCCGCGAGGACCGACGAGTAGAACTCGTCGTCGCCCGTCGTCGCGGCCCAGAAGGGCCTGCTCCACATCACCGTGTCGTGCGTGGCCGCGGCGCGCGGGGCCGAAACGAGGACACCCGCGAACAACATCGCCGCAACCAAGAACAGCACGACTGCTGCGCTCAAACGTTTGTATTGGGTGTGCATCACACCATCCCTTTCGTTGGCCCCCATATAGGGAAGGTCACCTAAAGGTTTCCCTCGGAGCGTTTTTCGTGTGCCATAGACAATGCGCGGGCGCGCGGGCGGGCGCACGAAGGCTTTTGTCGCGGGCCCGAGATGGCCCGGACGGCCATGGCCGACGTCGTGCTGAGCGCGCGGGACGTGTGGAAATCCTACGATGGACGAACGGACGTCCTGTGCGGAATCTCCCTCGATGTCGCGAAGGCAGAGGCCGTGCTCGTCTGGGGCCCCAACGGGAGCGGGAAGACGACGCTGCTCTCGATCCTCGGCGGCCTCGACGTGCCCACGCGCGGGAGCGTGACGATTGCGGGCCGGGAGATCTCCCGCCTCAAGGAATCGGAGCTGGCGAAGGTCCGCCTCCATGACGTGGGCTTTGTGTTCCAGACGCACAACCTGATCGACGACCTGAGTGTCGAGGACAACCTCGCCCTGCCGAGGCGCCTCGCGAAGCGGCCCGCGGAAGCGCGCGTGCGAGAGCTGATGGAGGCCTTCGAGCTCACGAAGCTCGCGACGCGCAAGCCCAAGGAGATCTCCGTGGGCGAAAGCCAACGCGTGGCCGTGGCCCGCGCCCTCGCCAACGGGCCGAAGGTCCTCCTCGCGGACGAGCCCACCGCCTCCCTGGATGCGAAGGGCACCGCCGCGGTCCTCGAGGCGTTCGAGCGCGCCCGCGCGAATTTCGGCGCGGCCCTTATCGTCGCGACCCATGACCACGACGTGCGCGCGATGCGGGCGACCGCCTAAGGCCTCGAGGCGGGAACCCTCCGACGCACGTCCTAGGGTTGCCCGCCAAAGCCTTTATTTCCCCGGGCCTCTTCGGCCGCGGGCGCGTTCCGGCGGGAACACAAGCATGGAAGGGGACCTGGGTCGAATG
>JBBSVS010000283.1:0-4677 GCA_038046665.1 Thermoplasmatota archaeon | reverse complement strand
CGGGAGGGTATGGCAACGGATTCCCAGAGGCGCATCCCGAAGAAGTTACACTACCCGCGGACGCGAGGGTTTATGTCGCGTGGGAGATATCGGGAAGGAAGGAGGAGGGACCTCGCCGTCCTCGGGGATGGAGGGTCTCCGCGAAGGACCGTGAGCGCCAGTCAGAGCATGTTCGCGCGGGTCGTCGCGCGAGAGGCCGCCATCCTGGCCGTCGGTGCCATCGGCGCGGTGGCGTTCCTCAACCACGAGGTCTTCTACTTCAGGTCCGGCTTCACGCCGTTCGATGGCCCGTTCTGGGCCTATTTCCTCCTCGCGGCGGTCCTCTACCTCTTCGTCCGGATGGTGTTCCTCGTCGCAGGGATGTTCTTCCCGCGCAAGCGGCCCGAGTTCGTCCTGTGCCCGGAGTGCGGACGCGAGCTCGATGAAACCTCGCCCCATGGCGTGGCGCAGCACAACCGCATCACGCTGACCCCCAAGCCGACGGAGAAGGAGATCCTCGCCGCGATCATGCTCCGCAAGGCCATCGACGATGCGAGGCGGTCCGCGAGGCGCGACCTGGCGGGACCCCGCGTGGAAGCCCGCGAACTCCCGGGTGACGTGGACAACCCGCCCCTGACGTTCGAGGAGTTCGAGCGGATCCTCCAGGACATCGAGTTCTCCGCAGCGCAAAGACGCGGGGCGCCGGATCGGAGGCCGAGAGGCCCGCCCGGCCGGCCCCCTAACGGCTGATCCCCACGAGCACGAGCAGTTCCTCGAGCACGCGATACGTGAATCCCCAGATCACGCGGTCCTTCCACAGGTAGGCGGGCACCGTGAGCTCGCCGAACGAGGTGAGGACGCTCGTGCGACCCCACGAAGGGGGCAGCTCGTTCAACGGGGCCCAGAACGTCGACTCCATCTCCGGGCCCACGACCGGCTCCAAGGGCGCGGTTGCGAGGGCCACGAAGGGCACGACGAGCAGCTCGAGCAGGTTGCCCGGAGCCCGCGGGGCCATGTGGCCGAGGACATCGGCCCGCCCGTCGAGGTCGAGACCCACCTCCTCCTTTATCTCCCGCAACGCGGTCGCGAGCATCGATCCATCCGACTCGTGATGTCGCCCGCCCGGCAGGCCGATCTGCCCGGACCAGGGATCCCCTTCCCGCCGGACCCGTTGACCGAGGAGGACGTCCAAGCCGCCACCGCGCGGACGGAGGAGGACCAGGACGGCCGCGGCCGGCTTCGAGCGGAGCTCGGCCTCCGCAAGTTCGACCGGCAAGAGCACCCTGCGAAGCTCGTCCGCGGTCGAGCGCATGGACGAACCTCCATCGCGCCGCGGAGTAAAGCGTTGACGGGAAGGCGCGCCGAGGAGGACCGGCCCCGCTCCGGTCGGCGCCACCACGATTATCAGGCGCCAAAACCAATGGGCAACCCTTAAGCAACCCTCCGACGAAGGCGGATACAGCCGACGGGATTGATACATGAGGTTCTCGCGCGGTCGTGAACCGGTCAAGGTCTCCGTGAGTTCGGGGACCCTGCCCGAGTCGGTGCATCTCCTGACGGAGTACGTGCTGAACATGTCCATGAGCGCCCGCGGGGACAACGACATCACGCCCCTCTACGAGACCTACCTCCGGGACGCCCGCCTGACCGAGTTCGAGAAGGAGGAACTCGCGTGGGTGTACCTGTCCCTGCAGCTCCAGCCCAGCGCACCCGCGGAGGAATCCTGATGCCGTCCGGCCCCACGCGCTTCATCGCCCTGCCGCGGCAGGCCACCCAACGGACGACGGAGACGTGAACGGAATGGAAACCGAGGAAGTCGCGTCATCGAACCGGAAGCACTTCAAGGCGAAGGTCTGCCTCGTCGGCAACCCGGCCGTCGGCAAGACCTCCCTCGTCCGCCGCTACGTGATGAACAACTTCGACGACAGGTACCTCACGACCATCGGCACGAAGGTGTCGAAGAAGCAGGTCCATGTCCTCGATCCTGCAAGGAGCGTCGACGCCACGCTGGACCTGATGATCTGGGACATCATGGGCCAGCCCGGCTTCCGCGAGATGCTTAAGGACGCCTATTTCTTCGACGCCAAGGCGATCCTGGCCGTCGCCGACCTGACGAACAAGGAGTCCCTCCGTGACCTGGAGAACTGGATCCGCGCCGTCGAAGGGGTCGCGGGGAAGGTCCCGGTGGTCGTCGCGGTGAACAAATCGGACATGGCCGCCCAGGCGGAGTTCAACCAGGCCGAGGCGGTCCGAGCCGCCACGACCTTCGGCGCCGACATGTTCATGACCTCCGCGAAGAGCGGGGACAACGTCGAGGAAGCGTTCCGCCGACTCGGCGTCCGCGTCTTGGAGAAGCTCGCGCGCTAGGACTCCGGAGAGCGTCGGATCGTCTACCCCACAGCGGGCGGCTTACACGGCCAAGGTCCGAGGCGCCCCGCGGCGCCGTGCAGGCGATCGGGCAGGCGGCGCCACGGGACCTTCCGGGTTGAGGGTGGAGCGCCAACGCGACAATCGCGGCTGTCCCCCTTCCTCCGTTCCAGGTGGGCACCTCAAGGAACCCGTGACGTGCGGGCATAGGGCGCAAGGGTTGATATACAGTTACACGTATACATGTATACACATGACAACCTTACGTCTGACCCTCGAGCAGAAAGAGACGCTCCGGAAGGCCTCGAAGATCCTCGAGACGGCTCTGGGTCGCAAGGTCTCCCAGGGTGACGCGGTGGAGGCCCTCGCCGAATTCGCGCTCCGCCACAGGGACATCCTATCCCGTGCGGCGGACGAGCTTGCCCTCGTGCCCCCCGACGACCCCTTCTTCGATCTCTCTCTGACCTTTGACCTGGGCCGGACGGACGAGCGGAGCCATGACCGGTTACTCTACGGAAAGGGTTGAAGGGTGGAGCACGTCTTCGTGGACACGAGTTTTCTCGTGGCGCGGTTCAACCGGCAGGACCGACACCACGCGGCCGCGAGCCGCTTCCTGCAATCTCAGCGACGTCCTGGAGCGCCCGCCCTGCGGTTCTTTCTGAGCGACTACGTGTTCGACGAGACCGTGACCACGCTTCTCGCCAAATCGGGGCGCCACGATGTCGCGGTGGCGGCGGGCCGGGCCATCCGGGGATCCCAGACCCTCCCCTTGGTCCGGGTCGAAGAGCCCATCTTCGATGCGGCGTGGGAGCTGTTCGTCTCGCCCGGAGACAAGAAGTGGTCCTTCACAGACTGCACCTCCTTCGTCCTGATGGACAAGCTGGACGTCCGGCGGGCTCTCAGCTTCGACGGAAACTTCCGCGAAGCGGGCTTCGTCATGCTGCCGTGAGGCGGCCCCGCGACCTCCCGGGGATGTCACCATCGGTTTCGCGGTCGATCCACGCACGTGGCCAGGCGCGGGTCCGCGAGCAGGTTCCGCTCCCCGCCGTTCGGCAGGGCCACGGGCCATGTCCTCGGCCCGCAGTAGTAGTAGAGGATGAAGGGCGCGGTGCAGAAGGAGAGGAACCAAAGGAAGTTGTACCACAGGCCGACGGGATTCACGAGCACGAGGCCCAGGGCCATCGCACCGATCAGGGCCACGGTCCCCCGGCCGACATGGAGGATCTCCCCCAGGGTCATCGGCGGCTCGTCCTTCGGCGT
Organism: Thermoplasmatota archaeon; assembly: GCA_038046665.1. Taxonomy (GTDB): domain Archaea; phylum Thermoplasmatota; class Thermoplasmata; order RBG-16-68-12; family RBG-16-68-12; genus RBG-16-68-12. The sequence goes on along the minus strand of JBBSVS010000283.1, from coordinate 1,071 downwards.
CACGGGGAACTTCCGCTTGCGGTCGATGAGGTAGACGAACATCGAGCGGATCTCGTGGGGCAGCATGATCGCACCGATCGCCTTGCTCAGCGTACGAGAGCGGTAGAAGACCCAGAAGCCCAGGCGGACTTGGAGGAGCTTCAGGAGGGTGACGAAGCCCGTGACGATCGATACGACGATGATGAAGCGGAAGAGCGGGATGGACCAGATGTACTCCAGCGGCGCCACGAGGAGGTTCGAGCCGAAGGCCAGGAAGGCGTTGAAGCTCGAGAACCGCCCGAAGATCGCGAGGAACATCGCCGCCATGATCGCCACGTAGGCCACGTGGCTCCAGGGGATCGTGAGGAGGAGGAGCTTCTTCCACCACGGGATGCGGGCCTGCGGCACGAAGGACCAGAACTCCATCGATCCCCGCGTCCACTTGTTCTGCCGCTTGACGAAGCCGCGCACGTTCTCGGGCATGGCCTCCCAGGTGTGCAGGGGGACGAAGGTCGAGCCGTACCCGGCTTCGGCGAGCCGGACCGCGGTCGCGAAGTCCTCGGAGACGAAGCGCTCGTCGAAGCCGCCGACGGCCTGGACGTGGCGCATGCGGAGCATCACGTTGTGGCCGTAGCAGAGGACCGCGCCCATGTGGCCCGCGAGCTTGCGCTCCCACTCGTCCTGGCCGAGCTTCTGGGTCGGCGCCAGGGCGCGCGGGAAGGGCTTGTTCGTGTTCCAGATGTTGATCATGCCCTGGAAGATCGCCAGGTCCGCGTTGTCCGGGTGCTCCGCGTACTTCAGCGTCTCCCCGACCCAGTCGGGCGGCAGGATGGAATCCGCGTCGTAGAGGACGAAGTAGTCGTACTGCGCGCCGTAGAGGTTCAGCCAGGCGTTGATCGCGCCTGCCTTGAACCCCTTCCGCTCCGCGCGCCGCAGGACCTTGAAGCCGCGCGCCCGTGCGAGCTCATCGACGATCGCGCGCTTGTAGGGATCCTTGGAGTCGTCCAAGAGGAAGACGTCGCAGGGATACGCGGGCCGGATCGCCTCGACGCATTCCGGGCCGACGTCGTTCATCGTCGTGGTCCGGATGGC
>JBBSVS010000282.1:0-2875 GCA_038046665.1 Thermoplasmatota archaeon | reverse complement strand
CGGACGTCTTCCGGACGACGTGCAAGCTCGGCACGGGCTTCGACGACGAGACCCTCTTCGGGCTCCCGGCGAGGTTCAACTCGACGAAAATCCCGCACCGCCACGCGCGCGTCGACTCCAAGCTCGAGCCCGACGTCTGGTTCGAGCCCCGAGCCGTCCTGGAGGTCAAGGGAGCCGAGATCACCGTGAGCCCGGTGCACACGTGCGCCTGGGACGCAATCCGGGAGGGCGCGGGCCTCGCCGTGCGATTCCCGCGCTTCACGGGCCGCTGGCGCGACGACAAGAAGCCCGAGGACGCGACGACCGCGAAGGAGCTGCTCGAGATGTACGGGCAGCAGCTCAAGCAGGCGAAGAAAGGCCGCTAGTCCGTGGGCGGGCGGAATCGTCCCGCGGCCGGGAAGGCTTCCAGGACCGCGTTCAGCTCCGCCGGCCGGTGGAGGACGAGGCTCCCCTCGGGGAGAGCCTGGGTCGGCGCCTCGTCGTCGCGGAGGAGGAGGGCCGATCCCATCCCGAGGGCCGCCGCGCCCTGCAGGTCCAGGGGCGAGTCCGAGACGAACAGGGTGCGCGCCTCTTCGGCGTGGACCGCTTCCATGGCCGCGCGATAGATACGGGGGTTCGGCTTGTACGCCCGGACGGACTCCGAGGTCACGACGCACGCGAAGAGGGACTCCAGCTTCAGGCGCCGGATCAGGCGGGAGACGTTCTCGTCGTCCCCGTCCGTCACGATCCCGAGGGCAGCGGACAAGCCGAGGATCTCCTCAAGCCATTCCCGCGACACCCCAGGGCAGAAGGTGATGTGGTCCTCGAACGCGTCCCAGGCGCGGCGCAGGTAGGTCCCCGCCCGCGGGATGTCCGCATCCAAGCCCCGGGTCCTGAGCATCCCAGAGAGGACCGTGGAGCCGACCTGAAACTCGGAGACGAAGGGCACGCCTTCGGCTCGGGGCATCTCCCGCCAGGACTGGGCGATCCAGTCCCGCGCCAACCGGTCCGCCTCCGGGGCGAGGGAAGGGAACTCCCGCGCCAGGAGGCGGGCGAGGTCCATGACCAAGGTGCGGAGATCGACCAGGGTTTCCCCGAAATCTAACAGGACGTAAGGCTTCGACGCCATCAGAATCCCCGCGACTCGCGCCGCTTCGCGTATTCCTCGAGGGTCGTCTCCGCTCCCAGGGAGGCAATCATCTTGTCGTAGTCCTCGTTCGTCGCGCGGTTGAGGCGCTGGCGGAACGCGTAGGCGTCCTTGAACTCGTTCCCGAAGGCCGCCCGGAGGAGGTCCCGGTGGTCCTGGCCCTCGAGGATCGCCCGGGCCGCAAGGGCGCCCGTCATCACGGCGTAGCGGAAGCCGAAGCCCGCGACCGCGTCCTGAAAGCCACCCGCCTCGCCCGCCAGGAGGGTGCCGCCTTGGACCGCGCCCGCGATAGGGTCCTCGAGGTAGTACGCCCGTCCGTGGATCTTCCCGACCCAACGGCTCGTCCCGAGGATTTCTCGGATCCAGGGGATCTCGAAGGCCTTCTCCGTCCGAGCGAGGAGCGCCTCGAACCGCAGCTCGCTCCAGGAAACGCTGTAGATCGAGTGGAAGCCCAGGCCCGGGGTGATAACAAGGTACCCGCCCGGGGCGACGTCGTTGTCGAACACCCCGTAGGCCACGTCCTGATCGAGGTGGCTTCCCGCCTCGCTGAAAATGTAGCCCGCGCCGAGGATGTTGTGCTGGCCCTCGGGGGGACCCGTGGCCGCGATGTCGGCTTCCGAGGGGTCGAGGCCTTGACCGAAGTGGAAGCGCACGCCGGTCTCCTTCGCGGTGCGGTAGAGGGTCTGGTCCACCGTATGGGCTTCCGGCCCCCGCATGAAGAGGTAGTGGGCGGGCCCCCGGAGCACGTTCCGGAAATGGGGTGACTGGCGGACCGTCCTCTGGACCGTGGCGAAGGGCGACATCGTGAAGCCGACGGCGCGGAGCTCCTGGAGCACGTCCACGGACCGGTAGTTCCGGATCCCCTCCGTGTGGGCTCCCGAGCTCGGGAGGAGACGGGACTTCTTGTCGAAGACCTCCACGGAACGGCCCGCGGCGGCGAGGGCGTTCGCGGCGCTCAGTCCCGTGAGCCCCGCCCCCGCGATCCGCACCACGCCGGGCATGCGTGCGGTAACGCGACCGGAGATTTCAGCCTGCTGTCTCGCACCTCCGCAGAGCCGCGATCCCGAGGGCGGACCACGGCTTATATACGACTTCGCAGATATTGATGGAGGCCCACTGGGCGACCCCCCCTCCGCGCCATGCAGGCGAGGCTTTGACGATCACGGATATCCTACGTTGGCTGCCGTTGCTCTCCGCCGCGGTGTGGTTCTCGCTCTCCGTGTTCCAGGTGTACCGCGACCGCGTGCACACCTTCACGGAGTCGTTCTTCCTGGCCGCCTGCTTCTCCGCCGGATTCTACGCGATCGCGGACTGGATCCTCTTCAATGCGACGAACGCCCGGACCGCCTTCCTCGCGACCCTCGCTTCCCTCTCCTTCGTCACGGTGACCGTCCTCTTCCTGTTCCTCTTCACCCTCGTCTATGTGGACCGGATGCGACGGCTCTACTGGTCCTTCGCCCTCGTCGCGGGAGTCGTCCTCGTCGTGGTTTGGACAGGCCTGGTCCAGCGGGTCACGCAGCCGAATCCGGGCGGGCTCTACATCCAGCAGTTCGACCCGCTCCTCTTCCTGATCTTCCTCGCCTACGTCCTCGTCTTCAGCGTCGGCGGGATCTTCAACCTCTACCGCGTCCACCGGATCGTCAAAGCGAGCAGCGAGAAACTCGCCCGGCGCACCCGGGGCCTCCAAATCACCTTCACTCTGGTCCTAGTCCTGGGGCTCATGACGAATGGCGTCTTGGGCGTCGCGCA
>JBBSVS010000281.1:0-4379 GCA_038046665.1 Thermoplasmatota archaeon | reverse complement strand
CGATTCGTCGAGGTCAACGAGGTGTTCGGTTCCCTCCTCGGCTTCGCCCCGGAGGAGCTCCTCGAGATGCGGTACGCCGACCTCCTTCCCCCCGGGCTCCGCGGGGACGGCAAGGCGCTCCTCCTCGAGCTTTCCCGACGGCCGCCTCCCCAGAGGGTCGAGGTCCCGCTCCGGCGGAAGGACGGGACCGAGATTGCCCTCGAAATCCTGCCCGGCCCTCGCAGGGCCGCGACGGACGGCCCGAGGTTCGAGTTCGTGGCCCAGGACGTCACGGAGCGGCGCCGGGCCGAGCGGGAGTTGCGGGACCTCTACGGGTGGTTGCAGGCCGTCTACGAGGCCACGAACGACGCGGTCCTCCTCGCGGACCGGGACCTGCGCCCGGTCCAGTGGAACGCCCAAGCCCTGGAGCTCCTGCAGGTGGACGCCGAGACCGTGTCCCGTGGCACGGCGGACGCCCTCCTCGAGCGCCTTGCGGCCCGTCTGGAAGACCCGGGGGCCATCCTCGGCGCCGCCGCGCGGTACGGGGAGAACCCCTTGGCCGTCGAGGAAGGGACCATCGTTGTGAAGGTCCCAGAGCCGGGCGTCTACCGCAGGCTCACGGTCCCCGTTCGCAATCCTGAGGGCACTCTCATCGGCCGTCTCTGGACCTTCCGGGACATCACAGAGCGCTACCTGGCCGAGGCGGCCCTGCGGGAGAGCGAGACCCGGTTCGGCGCGGTCGCGGAACAGGCCCCCGTGGTGGTCTGGACCGTGGACACGGACCTCCGGTTCCTCTCCTCCAGGGGGGCGGGCCTCTCGGCTTTGGGCCTTCGGAGGGACGAGGTCGTCGGCCGGACCCTCTTCGAGTACTTCGGCACGGACGATCCGGGGTTCCCGCCCATCGTGGCCCATCGAAGGGCCCTCGCGGGCGAACCCGTGTCCTACGACTTCCAATCCGGAGACCGATGGTACCAGTGCCACGTCGACCCCCTGCGAGACGCCAAGGGGCGTCCCGTCGGCGTGATCGGTGTCGCCTTCGACATCAGCGACCGGGTCCGTGCGGAGCGGTCGCTGCGGGAGGCCATGGAGACCCTCCGGGCCCTCGTCGACTCGTCCCCCACGGCCATCACCGGAATCGACACCCAGGGCAACGTCACGATCTGGAACCGCGCGGCCGAGTGCATGTTCGGGTGGACCGCCGAGGAGGTCCTCGGGAAGCCCTTGCCCACACTCCCGCCGGACCGCGTCGAGGAGCATCTCCGTTTCCGGAAGCGAGCCCAGGCCGGGGAGTCCACCTCCGGCGTCGACACGCGCCGGTTGCGGAAGGACGGGCGCCTCCTGGACGTACAGGTGTCCGTGGCGCCCATCTTCGACGCCGCGGGAAAGGTCGCCGGCACAATGGGCGTCCTGATGGACGTCAGCGAGAAGAAGCGGCACGAGCGGCTCCGGGCCGCGATCTACCGCATCTCCGAGGCGGCAAGCTCGGTCGCGGGCTTGGACGAACTCTACCGCTCGATCCACCTCATCGTCGCCGAACTCATGTCGGCGACCAACTTCTACATCACCCTTCACGATCCCGGTGCGGAGACCCTGACCTTCCCCTACTTCGTGGACGAGCAGGAATCGCCCCCGCCGCCCCAGAAGGTGGGGAAAGGCCTCACGGAGTATGTCCTCCGGACGGGCAAGTCCCTCCTGGCCGACCCGGAGCGTTTCGAGGCCCTCATCCGGAGCGGGGAAGTCGAACTCGTGGGCCCCCCCTCCATCGACTGGCTTGGCGTGCCGCTCGTGGCGAACGGCCGCACGATCGGCGCCATCGTCGTCCAGAGCTACACGGAAGGCGTGCGATACACGGAGCAGGACAAAGAACTCCTCGAGTTCGTCTCGGACCAGATCGCGATGGCCATCGAACGAAAGCGAGCCGAGCAGGCCGTGCGGGAGTCCGAGGCGCGCTACCGCCTCCTCTTCGAGAACAACCCGCAGCCCATGTTGGTTTTCGACGAACATACTCTTGAGATACTCGCAGTGAACGAGGCTGCCGTGAGGCACTACGAATACACCCGGGACGAGTTCCTCCATATGACGATCAAGGACATCCGGCCCCCCGACGACGTCCCTGCCCTTCTTCGGGAGCTGGCGCGCGACCGCGGTCCCCTGCACGACTCCGGCCAATGGCGCCACAAGAAGAAGGACGGAACCGTATTCGACGTGGACATCGTGTCCCACGTCATCCGTTTCGGGGACCGCTCAGCCCGCCTCGTACTCGCCACCGACATCACGGACCGCAAGCTAGCGGAGGAGGAGCTCCGCCGGTCCGAAAGCAAGTTCCGGGGCCTGTTCGAGGCGGCCGCGGAGGCCATCCTGCTCATCGACCGCGAGGCGAACCTGCTCGACGTGAACCCCGCGGGCGAGGCCGTGCTCGGCGTCCCGCGAGACCGGCTTGTCGGGAGGAACATCCAGGAGTTTATCGTCCCGGACGAGCTGGAGCGGGCCCGGGGCTACCTCAGGGACGTTCTACGAGGCGCGAAGGTCTCCGACCCCTTCGAGGCCCGGATCCTCACCGCGGACGGCCGGCGCCGCTCCGTCGAGGTCCGCTCCCGCTCCGTGCGCGGCGTGGAGCGGGCGCCCTTCGTGGAGATGCTAGTCCGCGATGTGACCGACGAGAAGGCCATCCAGCGTCGCCTCATGGAGAGCGAACGCCTCGCATCCATCGGGTCTATGGCCGGCTACGTCGCCCACGAGATCAACAACCCCTTGGCGAACATCTCCCTCCTCGTCGCCTCGGCGGAGCGGAAGACGAAGGATGCGGGGCTCCTGGAGAAGCTGGCGAAGATCAAGGCCCAGCGGAGGCAGGCCGCGAGCATCCTCTCGGACATCCTCAGCTTCTCGAAGCAGCGGGAAATCCAGGCCGTCGAATCGGACCTGCGCGCGATCGTCGGGGCCGCGATTGACCAAGTCGCTCCCTATCGTAAGAAGAGCGTCGCCGTGCACAGGAGCCTCGGGGATGGGCCGGTCCTTGCGGAAGTCGACCCTCTCCAGATGCAGGAGGTCTTCGTGAACCTCCTGAAGAACGCGCTCGAGGCCACCGCCTCGGGATCGGTCACCGTCGGGCTCGAGGAGCGGGGAGACTCGCTGGCCGTGCGCGTTGCGGACACCGGCGCGGGGATCTCACCCGACGTCATCGACCGCCTCTTCGAACCCTTCTTCACGACCAAGAAGAAGGCGGGCGGCACGGGCCTGGGCCTGGCCCTGTGCAAGAACGTGGTCGCGGCCCATGGTGGACAGATTCAGGTGTCCTCCGAACTTGGGAAGGGGGCCATCTTCACGGTCCTGATTCCGCGCAGACAGCCTCGCAAGGAGGAGAGCCCATGAAGATCCTCATCGCCGACGACGACCCGACCTTGCGCGCGGAGCTCGCGGAACTCCTGCGGGAGGACGGCCACGAGGTCCAGGCGGCGGCGGATGGGGAGGAAGCGCTGAAGACCCTCGAGTCCGCGCTCTTCGACGTGGCCCTCATGGACCTTGTCATGCCGCGCGCGACGGGCCTCGAGATCCTCCACCGCCTGCAGCACTCCAAATCCTCCACCTCCGTCGTCATGATCACCGGTCACGGCTCCATCGACGTGGCCGTCGAGGCGATGAAGGCCGGGGCGGTGGATTTCCTCGTGAAACCCTTCGAGATCGAATCGCTCCAGCGCATCCTCCAGGGCATCGCGGACGAGCGTCAATCCCGACGGATGCTCACGCAGTCCTCGACGAGCGCGGATGCCCGGAAAGCGCTCCTCCAGGACGCCGCGCGGAGGAAGGCCCTCCTGGCGGTCCTCGGGCCGGATGTGTCGCCGCCCCCAGGGGCCGCGAGAGTCCTCCGAATCGACGAGGAAGCGAAGCCGCCGAACGTCTTCACGCCTTCTCAGCTCTACCAGTTGAACACGGCGATCGAGGAGAGCGTGAAGCACATGGACCGTCCCGTCGTCTACGCCGCGGGCCTCCAAGTCATGGAGGACGTCCACGGCCGGGACGACCTGAAGGCCTGGGTGCGGCACGTCAGCGGGCGATGCGCCGAGAAGGGAGGGTCGCTGGTCCTCTCCGGCATCGGCCCGGGCCTCGTCTCGGACATCGAGGCGGATCTCGGCGTGGCCCGCGCGGAGCCGGACCTGCAGGGCATGCTGGAGTCCCTCGCGAACCCCATCCGGCGTGCGATCGTGTCCTACGTCTTCTCCTCCGGTCCCTCCGCGTATTCGTCCATCCTAAGGATGAACTTCGTCGACTCGTCGTCCAAACTTTCGTTCCACCTGCAGAAGCTCCAGACGGACCGCCTCCTCGAGAAGAACGGCGAGGGGGCCTACGTCCTCACGGAGGACGGCCGCCGCGCGTGGCGCGTCGTGCGTGCGCTGAGCGACGAA
>JBBSVS010000280.1:0-4511 GCA_038046665.1 Thermoplasmatota archaeon | reverse complement strand
GCGGTCGCCCAGGGCCCGGCTCGCGATCACCGCGGCGGCCGTGCTGTCCACGCCGCCGGAACAGGCGATGATCGCCTTGCCCTTCACCTGCGCGCGGATCGCGGCGACCTGCTCGTCGATGAACGCCTTCGGGTCGAACATCACTCACCCTGCGCGAGCGTGCGGGAGTCCTCCAGGACCCACTTCTTCATCGCCTCCCGGTGCTCGCGGAGCTTCTCCGCGAGTCGCTCGTCCTTGACCGCGAGGATCTGTGCGGCGAGGATGGCCGCGTTCTCGCCCCGGTCCAGGCCGACCGCGGCCACGGGCACGCCCGGGGGCATCTGGATGATGCTGAGGATGGCGTCCAGGTTCACCTTGCCGCTGACGGGCACCCCGATGACGGGCTTCAGCGTGTGGGCGGCGATCGTTCCTGGGAGGGCGGCGGACAGGCCCGCGATCGCGATAAAGACCTTAGCGGTCGTGTTACGCACGAGGTCCCGCAACAGGTCCGGCGTGCGGTGGGCGGAGGCAACGACCATCTCGTGCTCCACCCCGAGCTCCTTGAGGATGGACGCCGCCTTCTTCCCGACCTCCGCGTCGCTCTTGGACCCCAGGACGATGAGCACCTCAGCGGGCATCGTTTGGGCAAAGGAAGGGTGGGCCATAAAGGCTTCCGCCCCGGCCCGAGGGGAAAGGATGGAAAAGGAGACGGGTGGCCGGGTTCAGCTCTTCATGATGGCCAAGAGGAACAGCCCGATTGCCGCCGCGGCTCCGATGACCGCGGCCAAGACCACGCCGATTGACTGGACGATGACGTCCAAGAGGGGCTCCCGAACGCCATTCACCATCATCTCGATCCAGTTCGCAGGCCCCACGGCGTAGCCCCAGACGATCCCCACTACGAGTCCGCCCACAAGCAGGCCGGCCCCAATCTTTCGGCTCTTTCCGCTCCCGAAGTACGCGGTGAACGCGCCTGTGATTAGAAGAAACAGCGCGAAGGTCAGCAGGAGGATGGTCACGAATATCATGGGATTGAGCGCTTCGAAAGTCATGTATTCACCCTCAGAACTTGATGCCCGTCAGGGTCTTCGTATCGATGACGCCCGGGATGGACCGGATCTTGTCGACGACGACCTGGCCGAGGACATTGAAGTCCTCCGCCTCGATCTTCGCAATTAGGTCGTATTCTCCAAACAGGGGGTGGAGTTCCACGATTTCCTTCACTTTCAGGAGTTCGTTGTAAACCTCGTGCTCTTTCGCGGGAGCGGTGCTAATGAGCACGAATCCGATAGCCATCCCTGGTCACCGCCGCGGGAAACCTACTGTTGCAATATAACCCTTTCTGTGCGCAACCGAGGAGATTCGCTTCTCTCTCCTATGGGAAAGACGCGTATCGACTCGCGCGCCGGAGCGTCTGCGTCCACGTGGGCAGGTTCGTCTGCGTCCCCTTCCCCTCGACGACGAAGCTCGCGACGGCCGAGCCCAGGATGCCGCAGCGGCGCAGGTCGTAGTCGTGCGCGAGGCCCGCGTAGAACCCCGCGCGGTAGGCGTCTCCCGCGCCCGTCACGTCGACCACCCGTCGCGGCCGCACCCGCGGGATGCGGAACTTACGCCCGCGCGTGAAGACGACGCTGCCCTTCGCACCGAGGGTCGCGACGACCACGGAGGCGTGGTCGAGGAGCCCTTCCGTGGAGGAAGCCCGCATGAACCGCTTCGCCGTCGCGATTTCCGCCTCGTTCCCGAAGAAGTAGTCGGCGCAGGCCATGAGCCTTCGGAGGAGGCGAGAATTGTAGACGTAGTGGATTTCCTGGGACGGATCGAAGGAGACCGCGCGGTCCAACTCCTTCGCGTAGTCCGCGACCTTCGCGTAGTACTCGGGCCTGCCCGTCCCCAGGTGGACCAGCTCGACGTCCCGCACGCTGTGGCGCAACACGGCCCGGCGGGCCGCATCCTTCATCGGACCCTGGTCGATGACCGCCATCTGGTCCCCCTTGCGGTCCGAGAAGACCCATGCGGTCGGCGTCGTGTGGAAGGGGATCTTCCTCAGGTCCCGCAGATCGACGCCCTCCTCCTCGAGGGCGATCCAGTAGTCGTCGGGGAAGTCGGGGCCCACGAACGAAGCGAGGGACGTCTTGAGGCCGAGACGCGCAGCGGCCCGCGCCAGATTCCCCGCGGTCCCGCCGAAGTACCGCTGCCGGTCCAGGATCTGGATGGATGTGTTCGGCCTCGGGAGGCGAGGCACCGTGACGATGTAGTCCAAGACCACGTGCCCGAAGGCCCCCAGGTAGTTCTTCACCGCCATGTGTCGAGCCTCCGACGCACGTCCGAAAAGGTGTCGAAGGGAATGAAGTCGATGGCTTCCTCGCGGCACAGGTCCGCAAGCTCTTTCTTGGCAAACACGAGGTCCGCCTCGACCGCGGGACAGAGGTCCGAGTGGCCGTCGCCCACGTAGGCGATCGCGTAGCCCTGCGTGCGGAGCTCGAAGAGGCGCAGCAGTTTGCAGGTGCCGCAGAGGTTGCAGGTCGCATCCGCATACGGATAGGAGATCATCACGCGACCGTCCTCGAACGTGGTGCGGTTCGTCCGCACCGGGACGTCGATGCCCCACTTGTCGAGGAGGAAGTGCAGGTAGAAACCGAGTCCCTCGCTCACGATTTCGAGGCGGATGCCTTGATCGCCGCAGTAAGTTACGAAGCCGGGGAAGGTCTCGTCAAGCTGGACATGGTCGTCCACGAACCGCAAGAGATCGTCCTCGCGCGCCCGGACGAGGGCGAACTGGCGGACCATCGTCTCCCGAGTGCCGATCTGCCTCGCGCGGTGCAACTCCTCGATCTCCCACCATTCCGGCGGCGCGTACTCCTCGAGGAGGTCTTCCACGACGTCCGTGCGGGTGATCGTCCCGTCGAAGTCCGTCAGCACGGCCCGCTTCACGCCCTCACCCGCAGGATCCGGCCACGGACTACGTTCCCTCTTCCCAGGACGCGAGGTACTTCTTCTGGTCCAGGGAGAGAGAGTCGATGCGGATGCCCATCGTCCGGAGCTTCAGGCGGGCCACCTTCTCGTCGAGAGGCGGCGGCACGGGATGCACCTTGGGCTTCATGCCCTTCGCGTGCTCCGCGAGGTGGGCCGCGGAGACCGCCTGGATCGCGAAGCTCATGTCCATGATCTCCACGGGGTGACCCTGGCCTGCGGCCAGGTTCACGAGACGTCCTTCGGCCAGGAGGTAGGCCCTCTTGCCTCCGGGCAGCGTGTACTCCTCCACGAGCTCCCGCACGCGGCGCTTCCCCTTAGCCGCCTTGTCCAAGTCGGTCTTGGAGATCTCGTTGTTGAAATGGCCCGCGTTCGCCAGGACCACGCCGTCCTTCAGGGCGGGGACGTGCTTCTCGGTGACGATGTCCTTGACGCCCGTGGCGGAGACAATGAAGTCCGCGATCCGCGCGGCCTTCGCCATGGGCATGACCTCGTACCCGTCCATGGCGGCCTCGATGGCCTTCACGGGATCCACTTCGGTCACGACCACGCGGGCACCCATGCCCTTGGCCCGCATCGCGATCCCGCGTCCGCACCATCCGTAGCCCGCGATGACGAACGTCTTCCCCGCGATGAGGAGGTTCGTCGCGTTCATGATCCCGTCGAAGGTGCTCTGTCCCGTGCCGTAGCGGTTGTCGAAGAGATGCTTCATGTCCGCGTCGTTCACGTCGATGACCGGGAAGGCGAGCTTGCCTTCCTTCTCCATGGCCCGCAGGCGGATCACGCCCGTGGTCGTCTCCTCGTTCCCCCCGAGGACGTTGTCCAGGAGCTCCCGTCGCTTCGTGTGCAGGAGGAAGATGAGGTCCGCGCCGTCGTCGACCACGAGGTCCGGCTTGAGGTCGAGGACCTTGTGCAGGTTCTCGTAGTACTCCTCCGTCGTCTGCCACTTCCGCGCGTACACGTCGAGGCCGTGGACCTCTGCGAGGGCGGCGGCCACGCTGTCGTCCGTGGACAGGGGGTTGCAGGACGCGAGGCGGACCTGGGCCCCCGCCTCCCGCAAGGTCAGGGCCAGCACGCCCGTCTTGGCCTCCGTGTGCAGGGCCATCCCGATTCGCAGGCCCTTCAGGACCCTCGTACGCTTGAGCTCGTCCCGGATCGCCGCGAGGACGGGCATGTGGTCCCGCGCCCACTCGAGGCGCCTCGCGCCCCGCTCGGCCAGCTCGGACATGGCGGTGTCCATGCGGGCGCGTCGATTTCAGCCTTCCGGTGGCGGCTCACTTCCTCCGGAGGGCGGCGGTGGCGAGGAACCCAACGCCGGCGACGAGGAGCCCATAGAAGGCGAAGTCCACGGGCCACGAGGGCTGGATGTCCTGGGGCGTGGGGATCTCCCAGTACTGGAAGGACTGGCCGAGGAAGCTCGCCTGTTTCAGCACGGCGGTCGTGTAGATGACGGTGCCGGGCACGGCGACCCCGCGAGCGTCCCCGTCCACGAAGACGGCCATCTGGTTGGTGGGGTTTCCCGGTGTCGATTTGAATCGCCGTGCGCTGGTTCCCGAGGAAGT
>JBBSVS010000279.1:0-2852 GCA_038046665.1 Thermoplasmatota archaeon | reverse complement strand
GAACCCGGAACGGGGTCGCTTCCACGAGCTGAAGGAGCAGCTCGCCGAGGCGGACCGCATCATGAAGGAGATGGCGGTCGAGCTCAAGGAGATGAAGCTCCCCACCCTAGAAACGCTCAAGCAGACGATCTCCGAGTGCGAGACCCAGATCACGGCCCTCGGCCCGATCAACATGCGCGCGCTGGAGGACTACGAGGCGCAGCAGACGAGGCACAAGGAGCTCGACGAGGAATACAAGCGCCTCGAGGGCCAGCGCCAGGAGCTGATGAACCTGGTGGCCCAGCTCACGGAGAAGAAGAAGGAGGGCCTCTCCAAGGTCTTCGTCGCAATCAACGAGAACTTCAAGCACGTGTACGCGGAGCTCTCGGATGGTGGCGAGGCCGAGCTCATCCTGGAGAACGCCGAGGACCCCTTCCAGGCCGGGCTCATCGTGAAGGTGCGTCCGCCGAACAAGAAGGTCCTGCGCCTCGAGGCCCTCTCCGGCGGCGAGAAGTCCCTCGTGTCCATGGCCTTCATCTTCGCCATCCAGGAGTACGACCCGTCGCCCTTCTACCTGCTCGATGAGATCGACCAGAACCTGGACGCGGTCAACGCGGAGAAGGTCGCGCGGATGATCAAGCACAACACCGCCACGGCGCAGTTCGTCCAGATCAGCCTGCGCAAGGTCACCCTGAAGGAGGCGGACCACATCGTCGGGGTGACGATGACGCCCGAGTCCATCTCCGAGGTCATCATGCGCGTGAACCTGGCGGACATCGAGGACGAGAAGCCCACGGAGGCGATCCCGGCATGAGCGAGAACTACCAGGCGATCCTGAACCACCTGCTGTTCCACAAGGCCCTCGTCAGCGAGACGGACGACGGGGAGCGCTTCAACCGCTACCTGACCGTGCTCGACGAGATCGACCAGGGCATGCACGTGGCGGTCCGCGACCCCTTCGATAAGTCCGTCGTCGCGGCCTTCGAGCTCGCCCTCGAGAAGCACATGGACCCCTGGGAGATCGACCTCGTCGAGTTCACGAAGCTCTTCCTGAACAAAGTGAAGAAGGACGGGAGCGTGAACTTCGTGACCGCAGGCAAGCTCGTCTTCCTCGCCTGGTCCATCCTCAAGCTGCAGAGCGACAAGGTCCTGCTCGACGCGATGCCGCCCGACGCGGAGCCGCCCGCGGAGGCCTGGGACCTGGACATGTACCGCGACCCGGAGGACTTGGACTACAACCATCTCGTCCTGGACGGAGGCAAGATCCCGCTCAACGAGGCGATCCGCCGCGAGGGGCGCCGCGCCGTCACCCTGATGGAGCTCATGGACGCCTTCGACGAGGCGCGCCGCGAGGCGGAGATCCAGATGCAGCTCAACGCCCTGCGGGCCCAGGCCGCCAAGCGCTTCGCTCCGAACTTCCACCAGAAGGTCCACGGGGAGGACCTGACCGAGGACATCGGCGTCACCTGGGCGAGGCTCGCCCAGTTCAACGGCGACCCCATCCCGATGCGGTCCCTCACCGCGGGCGGCGTCTGGGACGAGGTCACGGTCTTCATGTCCCTGCTCTTCCTCGCCCAGCTCCGCAAGGTCAAGCTGTGGCAGAAGAGCCCCCCCTACGGAGAGATCTTCGTGAAGCGCCTGTCCATGGAGGAGAGCCTCGCGGAGGATGAACTGCTCGCGATCCACGCCCTGACGCCGAAGGCCGCGCCCGCGGCCACGGAGCCGGGGGTGAGCTCGTGAACGACCGCTCGATCGTCGAGGCCGCCCTCTACTCGAGCGGCAAGACCTTGACCCTCGACGAGCTCATGCGCGTCACGGGCTTCGACGAGGCCGCCGTGAAGGCGCACCTGCGCGCCCTCGCCCGGGAGTACACGAAGCGGGGGAGCGCGATCGAGATCGCCCAAATCGGTCCGAAGTGGACGATGCAGATCCGGTCCGAATACACGGACCGCGCGCGTGTCTTCGCGCCCCCGGAGATCGACCGGGACCTCCTGAAGACCGCGGCCCTCATCGCCTACCACCAGCCGATCCTGCAGAGCGACCTCTTCGACATGATCGGCGAGAAGGTCTACGAGCACACGAAGGCCCTCGAGGACCTCCGGCTCATCTCCCGCAAGCCCTCGGGTCACTCCCTCGAGCTCACGACGACGCGGTACTTCGCGGAGTTCTTCGGCCTGAAGACAGCGAACCGGGAAGGCGTTCGCAAGATCATGGCCGAGCGGGCGGGCATCCCGTACAAGGGGAAGCTGGCGCAGACCGTCGAGGAGCTCGCCCCGAGCGGCGAGCCGACGGCTCCTTCGCCCGATTCGCCGCCGGCGGACCCTTCGGCCGAGGCCCCGGCGGTGACCGGGGACCCCGCGCAGGCGTAGGATCCCGGACTCGTCCCCTCCAAGGGCCAACGACTATCGCCCATGAGAACCAGGGGCTAACCGCTTTATAAGCTCGGACCCGTGGCCCGCCTTCGAGAGTCCTCGGAGGACGAGCCGAGGCCAGACCGTCGAACGAGCGGAGCTCCGAACCGTGAGCGGGTACCTGCGGGACAGCCAGCTGCGCCGGCAGCTGGAGGAGAAGGTCAAAGAGGCCACCCGGACGCGCCAGGCAGCAGAGGACGGTCTCGAGGCCGCACGAGAGGTCATCGACGCGGCCCGCAGGATCGACGCGAACGTGGTCGAGGCGGAGAAGGTCCTCGCGGACGCGACCGCCGCCATGGCTTCCAAGGATTACAGGCTCGCCGCGGAGAAGGCCGCCGAGGCCACGGAACGCGGCACGCGGATCTACCGCGAGCGGGTCTCCGCGATCCTCGGGTCGAGCGCGAACCTCGCCGCCCTCGCAAAATCCGTATAAATCAAAAGGGGTCAGACCCCTTTTGGTGA
>JBBSVS010000278.1:0-1261 GCA_038046665.1 Thermoplasmatota archaeon | reverse complement strand
TGAGCCAGCTGATCATCGTCGAGTCGCGGTCCTGCTACAACGTGCTGAAGGAACTGACGACGATCTGCGCGAACCTGTTCCGGGTGGGTGTCCACACCGCGTTCATGCTGATGATCTCCTGGCCTCTGACCGCGCTCTTCTTCCTCTTCGGGCTCGGCGCGTGGGCCATCACGACGCGCCTGAATCGACTCAACAGGAGGTGGTCCAAGGCCGCCCTCACGGCCCGCAACGATCTGATGGCGGTGACCCAGGATGCGCTCTACGGGGTCAAACAGGTGAAATTGCTCTCCTACGAGGGCCGGATGGTGGACTTCCTCAGGAAGTTCGCCGGGGAGTCGATGCGGTACTTTGCCCGGTCCGGCGTGCTCGCGAGCGCCCAGGCCACCATCATGCAGCTGTGCGGCCTCGTGGCGGTGACGGCGATCATCGCGGCCGCGGCCTATCTCCCGGGAGCGCCGCCGGTGGGCGGGGTGATCCTGTTCTTGTTCATCGCCGTCGGGATCGTAACGCCGGCGAGCGCGACCGCGCGCGAGGTGGGGATCCTCACCGAGAGCCTCCCGGCCGTCCGCAGCGTCATGCGGTTCCTGGGCCTCGAGGAGAGGCTGCGGGAACGCGACGGGCGGGTGGAACGCGAGCAGTTGCTCGCCGACCGCCTCGTCTTCGAGCGAGTCTGCCTCGATTACGAGGGCCGGCCGGGAATCCTCCGGGATATCTCGCTGGAGATTCGAAGGGGGGAGTCCGTCGGGATCGCCGGCGGGTCGGGAGCGGGAAAGACCTCCCTCGTCAACCTGATCCCGCGGCTCTACGACCCCGTGTCCGGCCGCATTGTCATCGACGGGGTGGACCTCCGGGAGTTCCGGCTGTGGTTCCTGCGGGGCCGGATCGGGATGCTGAGCCAGGACGTCTTCGTCTTCAACGCCACAGTTCGCGAAAACATCATGATGGGGCGGCCCGACGCAACGGAAGCCGAAATGATCGAGGCTGCGAGGCTCGCGCACGCTCACGAATTCATCACGGCGCTGCCCCACGGGTACGACACCGTCCTGGGAGATCGGGGGGTGAAGCTCTCGGGAGGCCAGCGGCAGCGCATCAACATCGCCCAGGTGTTCTTGAAGAACCCCGAGATCCTGATTCTCGACGAGGCGACGAGCGCGCTCGACTCGGAATCCGAGGCGCTCGTCCAGGACGCCATCGAGCGCCTGAGCGCCGACCGGACGGTCATTCTGATCGCCCACCGGCTGTCCACCCTGCGGAAGGCCGA
>JBBSVS010000277.1:2117-4843 GCA_038046665.1 Thermoplasmatota archaeon | reverse complement strand
GTTACGCCCGTGAGATGACCCCATGGTGAAGCCCACGAAGACGAACCTGAAGTCTAGGAGCTGGGAGGTCACGGAGGGCCCCGAGCGCGCTCCCGCCCGGTCGATGCTGCGCGCGATGGGCCTGACGGACGAGGACCTCGCCCGGCCCTTCGTGGGCGTGTCGAACACGTGGAACGAGGCCACGCCCTGCCAGATGCATCTGAATCGAGTCGCGAAGCACGTGAAGCAGGCGGTCCGCGAGTCCGGCGGCACGCCGCGGGAGTTCATGACGATCACCGTGTCGGACGGCATCGCGATGGGCCACGAAGGGATGAGGGCCTCTCTCGTAAGCCGCGAGGTGATCGCGGATTCCATCGAGCTCATGATGCACGCCCACCGCTACGACGCTCTCGTCGCTTGCGCGGCGTGCGACAAGTCCATCCCCGGCTCGATCATGGCCATGGCCCGCGTGAATGTGCCCGCGGTCTTCACCTATGGAGGGCCCGCTCTCCCCGGTCGGTTCGAAGGTCGCGACGTGACGATCCAGGACGTGTTCGAGGCCGTCGGAGCCCATGCGGTCGGCAAGATGAGCGACGCGAAGCTCGACGAGCTCGAGCGATGCGCCTTCCCGGGCGGCGGTACGTGTGCTGGGTTGTTCACCGCGAACACGATGGCCTCCTGCGCGGAGGCCCTTGGCCTTTCCCTTCTCGGCGATGCCGCGATTCCCGCCGTGGACCCTTCCAGGGAGGAGGCGTCGGACCGCGCGGGCCGTGCCGTGATGAAGGCCCTGGAGCTCGGGATCAAGCCCCGCGACGTGCTCTCCTACGAAGCGTTCGAGAACGCAATCACCCTGGACGCCGCCATGGGCGGCTCGACGAACGCGGTCCTCCATCTCCTGGCGATTGCCCACGAGGCTCGGGTCAAACTCAAGATCGAGGACTTTGACCGCATCGCCCGGCGGACGCCGCACCTCGTGAGCATGAAACCCGGAGGGCAGTACGTCATGGCAGATCTGCACCGTGCGGGAGGTGTGCCCGTCGTGATGAAGCGGCTCCTCGACGCGGGAAAGCTCCACGGGAAGATCCTGACGGTCACGGGCGAGACGGTCGCCGAGCGGCTTCGAGACATAACCACCCACATTCCCGGTGACATCGTGCGGCCCGTCGAGAAGCCGATCAGCCCCACGGGGACGATTGCCATCCTGAAGGGAAACCTCGCACCGGATGGCGGCGTCGTGAAGACGGCGATGGTGAGGCATCTTACCCACCGCGGACCTGCGAAGGTCTACAACAGCGAGCAGGACGCCTTCGCAGCCGCAGGGAAGCGGGAAATCGAGCCCGGCGACGTCGTCGTGATACGCTACGAGGGACCGAAGGGCGGGCCCGGGATGCGGGAGATGCTCGCGATTACCGCGGCGCTCGTGGGACAGGGCCTCGGCGACCAGATCGCGCTCCTCACGGACGGTCGGTTCTCCGGCGCAACGCGCGGCCTCATGGTGGGCCACGTGTCTCCCGAGGCTTGGGACGCCGGCCCACTCGCGGTCGTCAAGGACGGGGACTTGATCGACGTTGACGTCCCCAAGCGCAAGCTCCAGGTTGAACTCAGCCAGAAGGAGATTGTGAAGCGCCTGAAGGTCTGGAAGCGGCCGAGACCACGATATCCTCGCGGGGCACTCGCGAAGTACGCAAGGCTCGTGTCTTCCGCGTCGGTTGGAGCCGTCTGCGATTAGGCGGACGGCTTGCCGTCGATGGCATTCATCCTGCTGTCCTCTGACGGGGACCACCGGAGTACCTGTTGTCAACTTCGGGGAGGTCCGTGGATTCGGTCTTCCCCAACGCTCGATCGGTCTCTGAGAGCGCAGTACCAGATTTCCGGGGCAACTTCCAGCTGACGAAAGTCGCGGGTGGGGGGCCTCAAATCGCGAGCTCGGAAAGGGGCGGAGCAAAGTCCAGTTGGACTCCTCGCGCCTCCAGCTCCGGCATGACGATCTCGGGCGGCAGCTCCTCCGGTGCGAGCACCCCTGCACGGGGAGCTTTCTTCGTACCGATGAGGATCGCGCCGGCCGCCGCAGCGTCTGCGGCGAGAACGTGCTCGGGCGTCGTTGCATGGCGGCGGCTCGCCTCCCGATTCTCCATGACCACCCAGCCTCGAACTTTGATTTCTTCGCCTTGTCCGGTCCTGCCGGTGAGTTCGACCACGATGGCCAAGGCGCCACTCTGGAGGGTCAGCAGGGTCGATGGCTCGGGGAAGGTCGCGAGGAAGGAGTCGCGGAAGAGGACCCTTTGCGCGCCGATTCGAATGTACCGGCTCGAGGTGAAGAGTCCGAGGGCGTTGAGGGCGTGGATCGCTCGGATCAAGTCTGGATTGATGTCGTGCTTGTAGTCGACTCGCCCGACGGGCTTCCCCAGCCGGAGCGGCAAGGTCAGTACCTCCTCGTGCCGGAACAGGTGGACGCGCCTCGCGCCAATCGGCGATGGGAATTCGAACGTCTCCTCCCCACTTGCGGGTTCCCGATCAACGAGCTCGCCCGCCTCCCAGATCACGGGCCGTGAAAGTGCATCCTCGAGGAAAATCTCCCGGGAGTACATGGGGAAACCGTCGACGGCCTTCGGCCCCGTCGCCGCGCGGCGAATCCGGATGGCGTCGATACGCTGTAACCGGTCGGAAGCAACGCGGGCCATGACGTTCGAAAGCCCCGGATCGGAGCCCATGGACACGATCGCGGTCAACCCGCGGTCCCGCCAATT
>JBBSVS010000277.1:0-2107 GCA_038046665.1 Thermoplasmatota archaeon | reverse complement strand
TGACCTTGGTCCAGTTGCTCGAGGATATCCCCCCGTTCGTTGGGAGACGTCGGGTAGTGACTCGAAACGTCCACGTAGCCGCAGCCCGCATCGAGACAGGCACGCATGATCGCAATGTTGTGCTGCGATGGGATCATGTTCACCGCCACGTCCACCTCGGAGAGCGCATGCCGCAACGCTTGGGCATCCGTGACATCCAGTTCGAGGGCGGACGTGGAAGGCCGTAAGGCATGCTGGAGGACCCGCGCACGATCTCCGCGCCGGTCGATCAGGAGGAGTTCGGAAACGCGCCGATCCGAAGCGAGTTCCATGGCAGCAGCCCTGCCGTAGCCCCCGATGCCCAGGATGGCAATCCTCAGGGACATGTTCGCCCGACCTCCGCGGCGCTATCGATCTTGTGGCACTTCGACGCGAATGGGGTCCCCTTCCCCGGAAAGAGGGCTCGCAACCGCCAACCAACAGCTGATATGACGGCGCCGATCCGACCCGCCTCGATGCGGGCCGGATCCTCAGAACCGTCCGTCGCTCGACTCAAGGAACACCCTTCCCGCTGCGGCCTCGAGACCGCTCATCTCTTCCAGATCGCCGTCCCACTGCTCCAGCATGTCGCGATAGTCCTGCTCCGACCGAACCGCGAAGGCCCGCATGTCCTGCCGCAGATTCGGAGGTTCCTGCCCCAGGAATACGACCACCACGATGAGGCGCTCCCCGCGTTCGATGACAACGGTCTTGTCGCCGAGCTCGAACCGCCGGAGTTCCTCGGATCCCTCGGCGAAGGATCTCTTCACGAAGTCTAGGAGGACCGTCAGCATGCCCGCCATGACGTCGGGATCGACTCCCGCCTTCAACCGTCCCGGGGGATGGCCCACGAGGAGCCCGCTCCGTGCGTCGATGACGAACACGTCGACGATCGCGTCGTCCCCCTGGCCGTAGGGAGGAAGGGGCTCGTACTCCCTCTCGAACAGAGACGCGAGCTCCTCGCTCAGAGCCGTCCCGTCAACTCCGACCACAAAGGAGCCTCCGCGGCCCGTGACCAGGTCGTGAACGGTCTCGAGGGTTCGGCCGGCAAGGGCGGAACCCATCCGGCACCACAAATATTCGACTCCCGCAAGGGCGACTACGCCATCTTCCTTTCGCTCCAGGAAGGACCGAGCCTCGTCTACGAGAGCGGTCGGATCCTCCGGGCTGATGCTATCCTCTCCCTCGCTCTCGGAGAGCCAGAGGATTTTGGTCTGCCCGAGGTCGAAGTCCTCACGGAGAATGATCGGATTCGTTCGGGACACGATGAGCGCTTCACGTCCGGATCGCAGCGCTTCCTCGACGGCGCGAAACACGAGGTCGGGCCTTCGTTCACGCACGACGTAGGCACGTCTCGGCTTAAGCGGGGAGTCGCGAGCGAGGGTCATGGGTTCGGATGCGATCGGTCGATCGTGGAGGCGAGAAATCCCTCAGGTCGGTTCATTGAGGTCTGCGGCTACTTAATCCTTCCTCGCCGATTCTTTGGTCTGATTGCTCGACGGTGGAGGGCCGTGCCGAGGGACTTCTCGGCCTTCCAGACCATGTCAATCATGGGCCAACAATCGACCCGGCCCGCAGGGGTCCCTTGATCAGAAGCCTCCCTCCGGAACTGCGCCGGTGGACTCAAGGTCGGCCATGGCTTCGAGGACAGGCGGCAGAGCGCAAGTCATCGCCGAGGTATTCGGCAGAGGTTTCCGGGGAGGAAGCGCCTTTAAGATTCCGGATGCATCAAGTCAGGGACGGACCAACATGGCGAGGGCACCCTTTCAGGTCCTGATCATCCCGTTTCGTCGCACCGAAAAAGGCATCGAGTATGCCATATTCCGCAGGAGCGATTCCGGTTACTGGCAGGGGATAGCTGGCGGTGGGGAAGACGAGGAGACCCCTTCCGAGGCCGCGGCACGAGAAGCGGAAGAGGAGGCGGGTATTTCGGCGGACTCGCACTACACGCTCTTGGATGCGGTCTCGAAAATGCCAGCGGAGGAAATCGTGGGTACGTTATTATGGGGCACGGACGTCCTCGTCATCCCGGAGTACTGCTTCGGGGTAGAGGTGGTCAGCGCGCAACTTGTACTGTCGCATGAACATG
>JBBSVS010000276.1:0-3391 GCA_038046665.1 Thermoplasmatota archaeon | reverse complement strand
GTCCGACCTGGGGGACGCCCACGTCGCATACGAAAGTGCCTTCGGCGCTGTCCTCGATGGGCGCAACCCACACGGCACCCGCCGGCAGGTTCGCATCATGGTTCCCCGCGGCCAGATCCTCGTCGCTGATGACCCCGTCGTTGATGTGGGGAACCCGGTCGGACCCCGCGAGCCGGAACCTCAGGTCCGTCCCGTTGTCGGCCGTGACCCGCACGTCTCCGGGCTGCGAAAGAAGAGCGGCGACCTTCTTCCCGTGAGCCTCCAGCCGCGCGTAATTGGCCGCGATGGCGCCCTCCACAGACGCCTTCCACTTCACGTAATTGAAGCCGTAGGTCTTCGCGCGGTCCCGCGTGACCGTCCCGATGTCCACGCCCAGGTTCTTCGGCTTCCTCTGGAGGGTCTTTTCGTGATGGGCCTGCTCCCCGGCGAACATCGCCGCGAACTTCTCCTGCGGCACGCGGGCCATGGGCCCCGGGTCCTTCGGGCCGCCGAGCCACACGTAGGACTGGGCGTACTCCGCGAGGCCGAGGCAGTGGGCGGAAACCTTGCGGAGGTTCTCGTCGGAGTAGCTCTTGAATTGCTCGTAAAAGAGCCGGTCCGTGTCCAGGACGAGGAGAGGATCCGCGCCGAGCTTTTGGCATTCGACGGCGACCTGCTCGGCCAGATCGACCGTGTGCGGATAGGTGGAGATGATGACGCTCTCGTATTCCTTCGGCCTGAGACTTCCCCGGACGATGCTGCGCGCTAACCTCTGGGCGGTGACCACAGAACTCCCCGGGACCCGTATCGACGCGCGGTCGTATTAGGCTAGTGCCGCAGGCGGTGCCGCGTCCTGAGGCTTCGGTCTATACCCTACCGGGCCCGCACGGCTCCGGCAAGGGGCCGACGAGACTCACCGGACAGATGGAGCGAAGCTTTGACACGCGCCTCGCGGGACATTTGTCGCACTTTCGGCAGACGGAGCAGGTTTCCCAGGATCACCTTGCGGCCCGTCGCATTCGAACGCATAAGCCGCAGAAAGTCCCGGACCCCTTCCCGGTTCTTCCACCCCTGGATGTGGGCCGCAAAGCCCTGTTCCGCGAGCTCCTCGAGGGCATGGCGCGAGAGACCGTCCTCGTGATACTCATAGATACGATGGTTTCGCTTCCAGTCGTCCGGCTGCACGATGCCCGCCTGGATGAAGTCCTTCCAGGTCTGGTTCCGGAGAGACTCTAGGAGCCTCGGCAGGTACCGGGCATCGTTCCACGTGGGGACGATCACCGAGACTCGGGGGTGCATCGCCTCACCGAGCCCCCTCTCGCCGGATAAGCGCGCCGGGCACGCTCACGGCCGCGTGGTCATGCTCGGTCCCGGTCTGGGCACGTGACGCATCCAGCTGAAGTAGATGCCCAGGGAGATGTAGATGAGGAGCAGGACGCCCAGGACCGCGGCCCAGGTGGCGAGCACGAGCTGCCCGGAGATCGTGCGGCTCGCGTACAGGCTGAGGAGGAAGGAGAGCAGCACGAGGGCCACGCCGCCAATCACGTCGGACAGGGCGCGGAAACGGTGCCGCCCGACCACGACGCGCAGGGTCGCGGTGACGAAGCTCGCGATCCCCATGAGGAAGAAGAACAGGACCGCGCTCGTGATCACGCCTTCGGGCGGGCGAGTGAAGAGCCCGTTGCGGACCACCCGGTCCGACCACAGGCGCAGGTCCGTTCCCAGGTTCGGGTTCGTGTAGAACACGAACCCCACGACGAACAGGAAGAAGGCCAGGCCGACGAGACCCATGAAGTCCGGGCCCCTCTCCCTTGGCCACGTCCACCAGAATGGAGGTGGGGGAGGGGAGGGCGGAGGCGGCGACACCGCGGTCGGCGAGGGGGCCGGGGCGGTCCCCGCGATCGGAACTCCGCATGAGAAACAGAACTTCGCGTCGTCCTTGTTCTCCGCGCCACAGCTGGGGCATTTCAGCATGAGAGGTCACCCACGGGGCCGCGATGCACGGGGACGGACCTAAAGCTATGGGTATTTACTGAATGGAAGGGCCTCGGTCGCGGGCTCCTCCCTCCGGTCCCTGGGGTCCACGGGCGGGATGACCCAGCGGCCGTCCGATAGCGAAAGACTTGCATTGGTCGGATATGCCCCACACCTCGCCTCCCGAGAGAGCCATCCCCCCTCTCTCCACCATCCGCGGCAGCCTATGGGGACGGATGGTTTCGGCGGTTCCGCGGACGGGCATCTCACCCTTCGTTCACTAGGCGGACGCACCAGGACTCGAATCCTGGGTCGTCAGGCGATCTCTCTCGATGATCCCGCTCCGCGTAGCTCCCACAGCAGACCGTTCCCCACCGGCCGACGCAGGACCTCACCCTCGCCCTCCAACTCCTCAAGGATGATCTCCGCGTCGTCGTCTGTCGCGCCCAAGACGGCCGCGACCTCCCTGGTCGCGCATCGCCCATAGCGCTGAAGGAGGCTCCTCACCGAGACCTTCGTAGTCCCGATTCGCCCAGGCCGAAGCTCAGGGTCGAGCTTCTGCAGGGCATCGTCAAAGACTTCCCACGGCTGCCAGCCCTCCAACCGTAGCGACTCCTCGGCGTAGTCGACCACGAACGTCGGAAAGCCCGTAATCACGAGGTCTCTGCATTCCTCCCGATCCCTCCGGAAGGCTCGCTCAGCGGATCCGTCCTGGATGGCCGCCTCGAATGTGCCTAGGTCAAGGTCGACCTCGGCCGCGACGCCTTCCTGCACGCTCGTCCGATGGATGCCGCGGCCCTCGACGGTCCATGCCTCGCGAAGCAGCCTCAAGTACCGTCGGCCCCGCTCGCGTCCCTGGAGTTCCGCGGCCTTCACGGCGAGGCACGCGGGCCACGTGGAATCGAAGTCGTCCACGTTGTGGGTCATCCGCTCGGCATCCATGGGCATGCGGTGCTGCGCGGCCACGGCCTCGAAGAACGCGAGGACGGAGTCCTTCCAGCGGCCTCCGGACATCCGGGCCCACTGCTCCCGGACCGGGCTGAAGTCTTCGAACAGCCCGCCCATGCGCGTCTCGATCTCCACGGAGTCCGGGTAGAGGACCTCGAAGCGACGGATCGCCGGCTCGCACCCCCAGCACCAGACGTTGTGCGGGTCCGTGTACCAGACGATCCGGATCTTCTCCGCCATGGGCCTCCCGTTCGGGATTTGCAGGGACGCCGACCTTCATAAACTACTCGCCGCGGCCCTCGGCTCAGACCTCGAGGACCTTCCCGAGATCGCGGCGCAAGGCCTCCTCGACGACGCGCACACGGTCACCAGGGACGGCCCGAGCCACGCGTCGACGGCCATGCTCCCGGGCCGTGAGGTCGGGATACGCTATGGGCGCGGCGGTCCTGGGGGACCGTGAGAAGCCGCCGTGGGCTATCGTGCCAAACTA
>JBBSVS010000275.1:0-8944 GCA_038046665.1 Thermoplasmatota archaeon | reverse complement strand
CCTCCTGGCGGACCTTCCTGGGCGCCCCGCTCTTCGCCGGCGGGGAGATCGCGGACTCCCCGGAGGGCTATCCCGTCCTGCTGTCGCTTCCGACAGGGCCACTTTCCCTATCGGCCTCCTACCACTTTCGAAAGGAATTCGGCCAGGTCCGTGGTCTGAATTGCCGAGCCACAGTATTGGCATGTTTTCAGCGAACTTGCCGAGGTATCGTTCGTGATTTGAATCGGGCTCTTGCATGCGGGGCACGTATAGGTCGTCGCCAGCCCACCTTTTCGTACCTGTTCAATCAAGTTGTTCACGTCGACGTGGACCTGCGTCGTGACCTGTCGTCGACCGACACGCCTCGCTTCTCCCGCCTCTCTCCACATGCCGAGGCTTTCATTGATACTCGCGGCATCCTCGTGTCGCTCGGCGTTGATGAGGTTGATCGCGTGTCCGAGGGCTCGCTCGCGCCGAAGGTCCTCGGCCATCTTCTTCACCCGACCGACGGCCGACGGTGCCAACTCGACGTTCTGGAAAACCCAGGCGCTCCCCCAGGGAGTTGCGTCGTGTCCGTGTGACACATGAGACCACGCCCATCGGTCAAAGCACTCCCAGGCACACGTCCGGAACGGGGTCGCATTCCCGTCGGGCTTCCTGTACTGTCCTGGAGCGATCTGGCATCGTTCGCAGCCGATCGTCCCGCAACTCATGCACCCATGCGTTTTCAGAAGGAACCCCGAGTTCCCGCACCTCGGGCAACTCCCCATTGCGCCTAGTCCCTCCCACGGAGGAGAGGTGTCTCGGGGATTGAAAGGTTTCGGTCAAACGCCTTCACGCCGACCGTGGCTTCGACGCGGAGCCCTTCTCACCACCCGCTCGCTTCACACTTCCGCGATGAGGCGGGACGTGAACTCAATCATCAGGATAACGAGGACGGCGAAGGCACCGAAGGCAATGGTCACGAGGTTAAGGCCGAACACCCAACCCGCAGCGGCGAGTAACGCGACGAACATCGCGATGTAGACCACGTAGAGCAGGCTAGGTACATCGATTCCGAGCCGGCCCCTTTTCTCCTGAATCATGGCCCGGCCGATTCCTCCGCTTGGTATATTCTTTGCGCAGTTTCGGCTGGCCCAAGTCACGCGGGCGCGGTAGCCTTGGCCCGGACGGTCCTCGGATGGATCAAATGGTAGTAGAATCCGCCCCCTGCGGAAACGATGTACAGGAAGAACCAGACCCAGGTGAAGGCACGGTCGGTCTTGATTACCCCGGGAGCGGTCGCGATCACGTAGACGGCACTCACGAGCGCGATCAGCGCGAAGCACCAGAGCATCGCCAAGGGGATCCGAGCGGACTCCCACGTGTTGTCCCGCCAGGCCATGACGAAGCCCAGGGCCACGGTCAGGTATAGTCCCGCAGTGAAGCGCGCGGTCATGGCCGTGAGGCTCCAGCCCCAGATCACATCGTACCAGGAGGACGGGCCCAACAGGAGGGCCAACCCCTCCGGCACGCTCACGCCGATCACGATCGCCATCAGGATCTTCATGGGCAACGGGATGCGGGAGATGGGAACATCACATCCGTAACCGCGCATCCGAGGATAAGGACCGACGGTGCGGTGAGGAACCGTCGCGTTCCTCAACGACTTCCTGACAAAAGCAATCGAGCCCCTGACTGCTTTTGATCCGCGCACTTTTCCCTCCGTCCCCCGCGCCCGCGGCGCCTCCGTGGTGCCCCTCTCCATCTATACTCTTAAGTAACCTCCCGCGCTTGCCGCGCTTCGGGGCCCGTAGCTTAGTCTGGTGGAGCGTCTGGCTCATAACCAGATGGTCGTCGGTTCAAAGGGCCTCGGGCACGCGGACCCGAGGTCGGAGATTCCGGCCGGGCCCATCTTTCTCCCTGCAGGTCATTCGCCGTTCGTGTGGGCGCGGGAGTGGCCGTTGGACTTGAGCAGGTAGTCGCGGATGATGTCCCGCGCCCCGACGACTTTCTCCATGTCCCCGTCCCAATTGTCCAGCACGCTCGCGTAGGTGGACTCGATACGGTCCAGGACCATGCGCACCCGCTTGCGGACGCTGCTCGAGTTCTTCCCCGAGTACACCACGGCGAGGTACGCCAGCTTGCCCCGCTCGATGAGGATCCGATAGTCGCCGAAGTCCATCTGATGCAGCTCCCGGTGCTCGCCGTATCGGAAGGCGTCCCGGACGAACTCCTGGACGGCGGTCAGCATCCCGGAGAGGACGTCCTCGTCTTTATCGGCCATGAGCGTGCGAGAGAGGTGGGAGAGGAGGACACCATCGCGGTAGACGAGGAAGACCTCCTCGATGGCTACCCGTTGCCGCCGAGCCACCAGCAGCCCGAGGGCCGGCGCGGCGATGGCTCCCGCCAGACCGATCCAGATGAGGGGCAGGATGTCCGCGATGATCGTGATCGTCACCGGTGCGGAGCGCGCGTACCCGAGGCTCGCGCCCCCGAGGCTGTTCGAGTAGCGCGCCTCGAAGACGTTGGCGATCAGTGTACGGACTGGAGTCCCGTCGACCACGCGAACGGTGACGTTGATCCACTCGGACTGCCCGGGCACGAGGTCCGTGAGGTTCCAGCTGAGGCTCCGGTTCCCGGTGGCGGGCACACTCGACGTTTTCGTGAGGATCTCCAGGCGCGGATCCACGTCGTCGCTCACGGATACCCACCGGGCCGTGGTCTCGCCCGCGTTGCGGATCTCGAGGCTGTACGTCAGCGTGTTCCCCGACAGGACCTCGGACCGGTCTGCCTGGAGGCTGAGGACAATCGCCGGGGCGATGACCTTCACCATGGCGATCGTCGTGACGCGCGGCCGTGCGACATGGTTCACGTCCTGGTAGTCGAGGCGGTAGGCGACATTCGTCAGGGTGCCATCGAGGACGGTGGACCTGACGGCGAGGTACACGGCGAAGTTCCGTGGCCCCGAACCCTGGTTCGCCCAGTGCCACGAGTAGTTCGCTCCGGACGTCGTCCGTGAGGCGTTCGACGTGTCCCCGTAGAAGTCGAAGGCGGACGGCAGCGTCATGTTGAGCCAGACGTCGGCGGCCACCCCGCTTCCGGCGTTGAACAGGTACACGCTGTACGTCAGCGGGGTCCCCGCCTCGACCGTGGTGTTTCCCGGCGTGATGCTCAGGGCCATGGAGGGCAAGGCCACGGTGACCTGATCCGGGGTCAGCGTGATGACGGGCAGGGCATTCTGGATCTCATCCGAGTACTCGATCGTGCCCGTGATGGCCGCGACGTAGCGGTCAGGAGTGGACCCGCTGAGGGTGAGATTCAGGTAGATCGTGTGGGAGCCCAAGGACACGTTCGTCAGGAAGAACCTTAGGCTCGTGTAGAGCCACGCGGAGGGCAGGCTCGCGTTGCGGAACGTCAGGTAGGCGTCCACGGTCAGGTTGGCCCACAGGTACTTGGCCGGTTCGTTTCCGACGTTCGCGAAGGTGAGCGTCGCTGGGATGTCCTCCCCGGGACTCGCCTGGGATGGCAGGAGGTCGATCGTCCCGTTCGGGATCGCGGGGGCCGCGAACAGGAGACTGACCGCTCCCACCTTGGACGGCATGAGCACGCTGTTGAGGCTGCTGTAGTTCAGGCCGAGGGTGTCCGTGTAGAGGGACGCGAGAGAGAGCGCCAGCCCTGCCCGCAGGGTGAAGGTGAACGACCAGGCGGCGCCCGCAGGCATGTCCGAGAACTGGAACAGGATCTCATCCCCGGCGACGTTCGCGGTGCCTCCGTACGTGGACGCGGTGCTCCCGACGAAGGTGAAGCCCGAAGGCATCGTGTCGTTGAGCCAGAGGGTCTGCGCGGCGTCGCCCCCGTTCGTCAGGTTCACCGTGTACACGACCGTCTGGTTCGCGTGGACCCGCGCCGCCGGGCTACTGGACAGGGTGAGGTTCACGATGGGTCCGTTGATGACCACGTCCGCGTAGGCGCTCAGGCTCGGCCAGAGGTGTCCCTTCTCGTCCGTGAAGCTCAAGGTGGCCTGATTGCGGATCCAGGCGACCTGGTTCGCGGACCCGCTCACGGCGACGTTGATCACGAGCTCGTTGCTTCCGGGCGCCACGGAGGTCCAGGTCCAGTTGTAGGCGCCCGTGTACGTGCCCGGCGGCGTCGAGGAGCTGGACTGGAAGCTCAACTGGCTCGGGAGGGAGTCGTTGATCCACACGCGACCTGCCGGACCGGTCCCGGTGTTGTTGAACCACAGGTCATAGGCGTAGCGGTCCCCCGCTTTCGCCCGGACCACGGAGGCGACCTTCGTGAAGGACAGTGCCGGCGCGCGGACGAGGGCCGTCCCATTGGCGGAATCCTGCACCCCGTTGTCCTCGAAGGCTGTGACGAGGATCGAGTACGTCCCGTTTGCCAGGCTCTGGTTGAACGTGTACCGGTACACCTTCCACTGCGGGAGCGGCTGGGGATCGGTCTGGGCGGCCGTAGTCACGTAGCTCGCGACGACGGCGCTGGTCGGTGTCGTGACGTTGAACCAAGCGCCGACGATCTTCGCGGCCCCGAAGGGATCGGAGACGTTCGCGAGGATGATCAAGGAGTCGAAGGGGGACCATACGCTCGCGGGCCCTACCTGGTCCTGGAGGAGGACCTGGGTCACGTTCACGTACGTCGTCGTGAGGAGGTCCAGGCGGGACGGGACCGAGGTGGCGTTGAAGGCAAGCTTGAGCTTGTCCGTGCTGCTCGGGTCGTTGAGCACGCGGAGCTGGATCTCTTGGCTCGCGGGGAACGTATAGTTCCCGGCGGGGAAGGTGAAGGTGAACATCTGGAACCCTGCGGTGTTGTCCGTGACCACGGCGGTCGGGCGGTAGTAGGCCACGGTCCCGTTGCGGTCCATGACGCTCAGGTCCAGGACGAGGGTCTCCACATTCCCCGACAGAGAGTCGACCCAGAGGGAGGCCGTCACGTTGGTCACCCGGAAGCTACCTGCGAGGGCGGGGCTCAGGGCGAAGTCCTCGAAGTTGGATTGGTCGATTGTCACCGTGGATGTGCTGGTCCCCGTCGGCCGATCCGTGGTGAGGATCCGCGGGAGGACCGCGTTCGGCGCCAGGTACAGCTGTTTTGAGGCGATGCCCACAAGGACGGAGGCACTCGTGGTCAGGCCGGCGTGGAGCCCACCGCTCACGTTCGTGTACGTGAGCGTGACACGGTTCGTCAGCAGGCTGCCCGGGTCCACCCCGATCGTGACCCGTGCCGTGACGACGAAGGAGTGCACCCCGTTGCTCACGTTGCTGAAGGTGAATCGCGGGAACGGGGTCGAGGACTTGAGGACGCCCAGCGTGGACGTATCGGACACGTACGCGAAGCCGGAAGGAAGGGAGTCATTAATCCAGACCTGGGGCGCGATCTGCGTTCCGGAGTTGTTGAAGTATACCGTGAAGATCACGGGGTCTTGGGGCATCGCCTGGGTCCGGTCGGCCGTCATCGCCGCGGTCAGGTTCGCCGCGTAGTTCCGCCCATAGGTGACGAAGTACATATCCGTCATCAGGGAGGCCCAGCCCCCCGAGGTGACGTTGTAGATGTCCGCGTGGCCTCCAGGATACGTGTCTGCATTGCTCTGGGACCACAGGTACCCGTTGACGGCCTGGGACGCGCCGTTCGAGGCGACGATCCAGTAGACCTCCCCCGCGTTCACGACGGCCGCGGGACTGAAGGCGATGCTGATGTTCGCAGGCGGCGCGTTGTTCAGCGTGCCTACGCGCGCGGACGCCAAACTCACCGACGACGGCGTGTGGTTCACGGGGTCGTCCGGATGGAGGGAGA
The DNA here is from genome assembly GCA_038046665.1 of Thermoplasmatota archaeon. Classification (GTDB taxonomy): domain Archaea; phylum Thermoplasmatota; class Thermoplasmata; order RBG-16-68-12; family RBG-16-68-12; genus RBG-16-68-12. The sequence goes on along the minus strand of JBBSVS010000275.1, from coordinate 3,178 downwards.
CCAGGATCGTGTTCGTCGAGCTCCCGACGTTCTGCAGGCGGAGGGTCACGTTCAGGAGGGAGTACGTTGCCGTGGCGATGAAGGACTGGGCGACGGTCTGGTCCGCGTAGACGGAGAAGGAGGGGTCCCCCGGCCCAAGGATCGGGTTCGCCTCATAGACGTGCTCGCCGTAGGCCGCGGAGGGACGTATGAGGAACGGCGAAGCGAGGCCCCCGACGAGGAAGACCAGCACGAGAACCAGTGATGGAGCTGGAGGGGGATGCCGCAACCTCAGACCTCGCTGGTCCGGGGTGGCCAGGGAGCATAATTGACCCGCTTACCCGGTTATCCGGCCTGATAAATTTTGACGGAACGGCCGCATCAATTATCCCGTATGATAAGTTTTCCCGATGGTCAAGTTTTAGTCCCAGGGGCCGTTCGATGAGCCGCATGAAAGCCCTCGGCCTGGACCCCCGCCTCCTCGAGGTCCTGAGGGAGATGGGGATCGAGTCCTTCACGGAACCCCAGGTCCAGGCCATCCCTCGGATCTTGGCCGGAGCGAACGTCCTTCTGGTCGCGCCGACGGGAATCGGGAAGACGGAGGCGGCCCTCCTGCCGATCCTCCACCGCATCCTGGCGGAGAAGCCGGAGCCCGTGAGCTGCCTCTACATCACTCCCTTGCGCGCGCTGAACCGCGACATGCTGCGGCGCATGACCTTCTTCGCCGAACGCCTCGGGGTCACGGTCGCCGTACGCCACGGGGACACCAGCCCGCAGGAGCGCGCGCGGATCACGCGGAGCCCTCCGGACGTGCTCATCACGACCCCCGAGACCTTCCAGATCCTCTTCACCGGCCGGAAGCTGCGGGACCACCTGCGGTCCGTGCGCTGGATCGTGATCGACGAGATCCACGAGCTCGCTTCGGGCGAGAGGGGCGCGCAACTCGCCGTGGGCCTGGAGCGTCTCCGCGACCTCGCGGGGCGGGACGTCCAGCGCGTCGGCCTGTCCGCCACGGTGGGCACACCCGAGGAGGTCGGCCACTTCCTCGTCGGTGTGGACCGGCCCGTAGAGGTCATCCGCATGCGCATCCCGAAGGACATGCGCATCCGCGTGGAGGTCGCGGCGCCCGCGGAAGGAGACCAGGAGATCGCCGACCGCCTCCGCGTGAAGCCGGGCCAGGCCACGGCCCTGCGGCGCTGCTACGAGCTCATCAAGGGTCACTCCTCCACGCTCTTCTTCGTGAACACGCGCGACACTGCGGAGTTCCTCTCCTCCCGCCTCGCCGCGTGGTACCAGGATCCCACGATCGGCGTGCACCACGGGAGCCTCTCCAAGGAGATCCGGATCCAGATGGAGGACGACTTCAAGGCGGGCCACCTCCGGGCCCTCGTGTGCACCTCCTCCCTGGAGCTGGGCATCGACGTGGGCAGCGCGGACTTCGTGCTCCAGTACAACTCCTCGCGGGAGGTCTCCCGCCTGGTCCAGCGCATCGGTCGCTCCGGCCACGGCGTGGGCGAGCTCGCTGACGGCGTGATTCTCGCGACCCACGAGGACGATTTCGCGGAGGCGTGCGTGATCGCCAGACGCGCCCTCGCCGAGGAGATCGAGCCCCTCGTCGTGCGGCAGGACAACCGCTCCGTCCTCGCGAACCAGGTGGCCGCCATGGCAGTCGCGGAGCGGTTCGCCTCCGCGGACGCGGCGTTCGAGACCGTGCGCCGCAGCTGGCCCTTCCGCGAGCTCCTGCGCGCGGACTTCGACGAGGTCCTCGAACAGCTCGCGAGCCTCAAGGTCGTCTGGTTCCGCGAGGGTCGGTTCGGCCGGAGTTCGAACACGCTGCGGTACTTCTACGAGAACATCTCGATGATCCCGGACGTGAAGACCTACCGGGTCGTGGACCTGAGTTCCCGCCGCGTGATCGGGACCCTCGACGAGTGGTTCGTCGCCGAGAACGCGAAGATGGGCCAGAGCTTCATCATGCGTGGGATGGCCTGGCGCTTCGTCGATTTCAAGGAGGATCACATCCTCGTCGAGCCGGTCAAGGAGATCGGCGACGTGCCGTCGTGGGTGGGCGAGGACATCCCTGTGCCCTTCGACGTCGCCCAGGAAGTGGGGCGCCTGAGGAGGGAGCGGGACTTCTCCGGCTACCCGGCGAACGAGCTTGGTGTGAGGCGAGTCCAGGAGTTCCTGGAGAGCGCGGGGGACGCGCCGCTGGCCACGGACCGGAGGGTCACGGTCGAGGCCTCGCGGGAGCTCATCATCGTCAACGCGTGCTTCGGGTCGAAGGTGAACGAGACTCTCGGCCAGCTCATCTCCTCCCTGATCTCCGCGCGGTTCGGGCAGAGCGTCGGCATCCAGACGGATCCCTACCGCATCGTGCTCGAGGTGCCGCGCCGCGTGAACCCGAACCAGATCGTGGAGATCCTCAAGCCCGAGGATCCGGACGCCCTAGAGCCCCTCCTCCGGGTGATCCTGAAGAACTCCGCCTTCCTGCGGTGGGCCTTCGTCTACGTGGCCAAGAAGTTCGGCGCGCTCCGGAGGGATGTGGACTGGGAAGCCGTCTCGATCCCCCGTCTGTTGAAGGCCTTCGAGAACACCCCGCTGTTCGAGGAGGTGCTGGACAAGGTGTTCTGGGAGCGCATGGACCTCCCGAGGACCGTGGAGGTACTGAAGCGCATCAAGTCCGGCGAAATCGAAGTGGTCGTCACGAAGATTACACCGGTCGGCCGCGCGGGCCTCGAGGGAGGCCGCATCCTCGTGTCTCCCTCGAAGGCGGACCACTCCACGCTCATGGCGGTGAAGAACCGCCTGGAGAAAGAGACGGCCACGTTCTTCTGCCTGAACTGCAGGATGTCGTGGCGCTCGAGCGTGAAGGAGCTGCCCGCGAAGATCACGTGCCCGAAGTGCGCAGGGGTCATGGTGGCCGTCGTGGGACCCTACGAAAAGGAGAAGCTCGGGCGCTTGGACTTGGAGGGCTCGGACAAGGAGAGCCGTGCCTTCGCAAAACGCCTCTTCACGAACGCGAGCCTGGTAATGGCCCATGGGCGGAAGGCCGTGCTCGCCCTCATGGCCCGCGGGGTCGGGGAGGACACCGCCGCCCGCATCCTGCGATCGTACCACGAGACGGAGACAGATTTCCTCCGGGACATCCTCGCCGCGGAGATCACCTACGCGAGGACGAAGCGTTTCTGGGACTGAGGAT
>JBBSVS010000274.1:0-10771 GCA_038046665.1 Thermoplasmatota archaeon | reverse complement strand
CCCCGTAGATCAACGCGACGAGGAGGTTCTTCCAGAAGCCCCACGGCTTGTCCTTCCACCGCCGCAGGAGCCAGAACCCGTAAACCATCCACACGATCCCATAGCCCGCGTCGCCGACCATGATCCCGAACATCATCGGGAAGGCGAGGGACAGCACAATCGTGGGATCGATCTCGTTGTACGCCGGCGTGCCGAAGAGGTTCACGAGCATCTCGAAGGGCTTGATGGCCTTCGGGTTGCGCAGGAGGATCGGCGGATCGGTCTCGTGTTCTTGGTGCTCCTCCACGTCCAGCTCCGAGACGAAGACGTCCGGGAGCCTCTCGAGCTCCACTTTCATCCGCGCGAACGTCTCCTTCGGCACCCAGCCTTCCACCACGTAGGTGTGATCGGTGACCGCGAAGCGGAGCGGGGCTTCGGCCTTCTCGACCTCGACCTCGAGGTGCGCCTTCGCGGACGCGAGGAACCCCGCGTACCGCCCACGCAGGGTCGTTAGGCGCTCGTCAATCTCGGAGAGACGTTTCTCCCAACGCTCCTTCTCGCCGAGATACCCGGCCAGCATCTCCCTTGGATGGCCGTCGCCGTCGGGGACCGCAACGCTCGTGAAACCGCGTTGACTCAGGTATTCTCGCATGGCGACGGCTTTGTCCTTACGGACGAAGACCGCGAGGAACCCCGGGACCTCGAAGGATTCGTATTCGGGAGTGACCGTATCCAGGCCGGTAATCTCGCGAGCGGTCTTCCCGACCAGGACTTCGAGGTTCTCGTAGCCGCGGTAGTCTGCGAGGGTGAGCGGGAGCTGCGCGAAAGGCGTGATCTCGTCGACCTTGTGGCTCAGATCCAGGAGGAGGTTCTGGACCTTCTTCCTGGTCGCGTCCTCCTCGGAGATGTTGAGCTCGAGAGACAGGATCTTCCCGCGGATGTCGCCCGTGACGGGCTCCATGGGCGCCTTCGCCTTCTCTTGGACCTGTAGCACGGAGGCGATGGACCGTAGTTTCACGAGGACCTCGGACGCTTCCCCAGCCCGCGGGAGCGGTTTTCCGATCTCCAAGTCCTCCTCCCCCGCATGGTGGTCGACGATGTGCAGGAGCTGCAGTCCGTACAGGGTCTCCACCGCACGTTCCAAGCCGTCGCGTGGGCCGACGACCAAAGCCCGGGACATCGGCGCGGGCCTAAGCATTTACGGCACCCTTGAACTTCTCGATGAGCCGATCGACCGCACGCTCGACGTTCGCCTGGGCTTCCTTCCGGAGGGTCTCCGCGTCGCGGCGCCCGCGCTCGAGGATCCGCTCCTTCTCGCGGGCCGTGGCCGCATCCACCTGCTTGAGGATCTCTTCCTGTCGCTTCTCCGACGTCTTGCGCAGGGATTCCCTCAGCTCGAAGCCTTCTCGCCGAGCGTCGCGGAGAATCCTCTCCCTCTCAGCAAGGGCGGACTCCTTCTCCCGGTGGGCCTCCTTCTCCGCCTCTTTGATTTGCTGGAGAGTCTCCTCCTTTTTCATGAGGTACGAGCGCGGAAAACTCGGGTTGTTTATAAGCGTTTGGTCGTACTCGTCCGAGCCCTCGGCGCGAGCGTCGCTCGCAGGTCCAAGAGAATATTCATGGGCGATTTTTATAATATTTTACACATCAAAATAAGAGGAGATTTCTGCCTGCCGAAAAGCGTCGTCGAAGTCCGCGTTTTCGCGGGTGAAATCGGCACACTGCACAACCTATAAATATGGAACGTTCTTTGTGGCAGCCGCCCGGGGAGCGCTCCATGGCGGGACCCGGTTCAGAGCGTCGTGGGATGAGGACTCTTGTACTCGTCGTAGCGGCAGTGATAGTGGCCGTCTTCGCTGCCTCGATTTCGGTGCCCTCGGCGGCCGCCGCCTCCGCGTCATCGATTCCCACCCTGTCCGTGACCGTCCTCGGCGACACTACGTCGGGGAAGCCCTATTTCCAGGCCGTCGGGCTAACACAGCAGAATCAGATTCTGGTCCCGCAAGTTCCCATCCGCATCAACCTGACGTTCGTGAACAACGAGTCCGCCACGACGGGCCTGGGACCGCACACCTTCACCATCGATGACAGCGCCGGCAACCATCGGGTCGATGTGCTGCTGCCAGCCCAGACGAACTATACCCTCGAGTTCACGATCAACTCCATGACGAACGTGACCATCAACGGTACGTCCTTCACCCCGATGGCCGGTCCCACGGGCGGCATTCAGTACTACTGCATCCCGCACAAGGCCCTCGGCATGATCGGCGAGATCATCCTCGCCTCGGCGACGCAGCAGGCCGCACCGCCGGAGAAGGGCATCAACCTTCGGGCATACTGGATTGGGATGATTGGTATCGTCTCGATGATTGTGTGGGTCGGAATCAGTTACTTCGTCATCAGGACCTCAAGTCCCCGCTTCAAGGGCCACAAGGAGCACGTGAGGAAGGGTCTCCCGTGACCGAACTCATCCGGAGTGACGCACCGCGGAGGAGCAGCATGGCCGCTGTGGCCATTGGCGGGCTCGTCGTCGGCGTCCTCTGGTTCTCCGCCCTCACGATGATCATCGCCATCAACGTGCTGAACGGCTACTATCCGACGGACGCGGACACCTACATGGGCCTCTTCATGGGGATGAACTTCGTCCTCGCGGGGGTCGCAATCGACATCTACCGCAGGGAGTACATGCCGGACGAGCTCATCCACAAACTCCGCCGGCCGAAGATTGTCCTGACGCGGGTATTCCGGTGAGGTGAAGGCATGAGCTGGGAAGGGGGAGAGAAGGAACGCCGATGGACCCGTCGGGAATGGGTGAAGCTCGGCATGTTCGCCGGGACGGTCGGAGCCCTCGGCGGGCTGGGCGGCCTCGTGACGGGTCAACTCCTGCCGCCTCCCATTAAGTTCAACGGGGAGATCCGCGAGACGATCAGCTACACGAAGTTCGACACGCCCCAGTGGTGGAACTCCAAGGACGGGCAGCCGGTCAAGGTGACGGATTTCCAGCTCTGGCAGGGCGCGACGGGCGTGTGGAGGGGCCTCTTCCAGGACACCGAGTGGGTGCCCGGGACGGGGTTCCCGGCCATCATCATCCGGGTCCCTCGGGACGGAAACGGCGCCACCATCCCGTCGCCCTCCGACCTGTCCTCGGCGGGCGTGGCGGCGCTCCCAGAGGGGTTCGACCTCGCCTACGAGGATTCGGCGTCGGACACGCGCATCGTCGTCTTCTTCGATCGATGCGTCCATCTGTGCTGCTATCCGGGCTGGCACGTCATCACCAACCCGCCGCCGGCGCGGAATTACACCGACTACGTCCCCACGCCACCGCCCACGTTCGCGAACTACCAGCAAGACCCCATCTACTGCATCTGCCACGGTTCTCAGTACGATCCGCTCTTGCTCACGATCAACATCAACCCGAAGGACGGCGCGCCCTACGTGGGCGCGGAACGCGTCCACGGACCGGCCTCGCGGGCCCTCCCGATCATCCCCTTGAAGGAGCAAGGCGGGAACCTCGTGGGAGGCATGGCAGACGCGCGCTGGTACGTCTACTGTTAGGAGGATGTGATGGCCTCAGGAGCGTCTGGATCGTTCGGCGAGGAAGGACGTCGCACGGTCTTCGGCTGGATCAAGACCCGCTTCCCCTCGGTCCCATGGGCCGACCTGACCCGCAAGGCCATCGAAACGGACCAGCGGCAGATGCCCCGCAGCCATGCGGAGAAGTACGAACTCAAGACGATCTGGTACTGGTACCCGCTCTACTGCCTGGGCGGAATCAGCTTCGTGGCCTTCATCATCCTCACGATCACGGGCATCATCCTCGGCTTCTTCTACGTGCCCGACGGGCGGCTCGACCGGACAATCACGGGCGGCCTCACGAACCCCGCGTACCTGTCGATGCAGCGGATCATGTTCGAGGTGCCCTTCGGTTTCATCATCCGAGGGATGCACCACTGGGCCGCCCACATCATGATCGCGGCCGTCTTCCTCCACATGTGCCGCGTGTACTTCACGGGCGCCTACAAGAAGCCCCGCGAGCTGAACTGGCTCATCGGCGTGGTCCTGCTCCTGATGACGATCCTCTTCGGGTACTCCGGCTACCTCCTGCCCGCGAACAACCTGAGCGAGGCCGCCGCGAATATCGGCATTAACATGACGCGCGCGAGCCCGCTCATCGGGGACCAGGCCGCCCGTCTCCTCTGGGGTGACCTGAACACGCTCTCCGGGATCTACATCCTGCGGTGGTACTGGATCCACGTCTTCATCCTACCTTTCATCGCCACGGGCGTCATGATCGTGCACATGGGCCTCGTCTGGATCCAAGGTGTGGCGGAGCCCCACTGAGGTGGATGATGGAGATCGAGAAGGTCAAGGAACGGATCATGGAGGGCCGGCCGGGCTTCACCCGGCAGTACGGCCCTTCGCGGACGGACCACCAGCCCGGAATCCCCTTCTTCCCCCAGGAGGCCACCCGCGACTTCGTGGTGATCTTCTTCCTCACCGCGATCATGTTCTTCCTGTCCGCCTTCGTGACTCCCTTCCTCGGACCGCCGAGGAGCCCGCAGGTCTCGGAACTGGCCGTGCCCGACTGGTACCTGCTGTTCTCCTGGGGGCTCCTGAAGATCGCGGACATCTTCCCCGTGTTCACGATCGGCGCGGGCACGCCGCTCCAGACGGAGTTCAGCGCCGTCTTCTGGGGCGACATCCTGAGCGGCATCCCGATCATCGCCCTTCTCTTGCTGCCCTTCCTGGACCGCGGCCGCGAGGCCCGGCCCGCGAAGGCCCCGATCCGGTCTGCGGTGGGCCTCGCAGGGATCATGGCCATCTTTACCTCCTCCCTCTACTCAATCCGCGAGGTCGTCTGGGAGCGCTGGACGACGCCGAACGGGCAACCGCTCATCGACGACACCGCGATGAAGTGGTTCTTCGTCATCCCGCCCGTCCTCGTCGGCCTGGCCTCGTACGTCGCCCTCCGCCGCCTCGGGTTCAAGCCCATGCGGAAGTGGCTCGTGTCCATGACCCTCGTCGCGTTCCTGATCGTGGCGGGTCAGTCCCTGGCGATCCTCTTCGTCCCCGGATGGCTCGGGCCGGAGGTCCAACCGTACTGGGTGCAGCTCGCTCTCTTCCTCTTCATCCTCTCCGCAGCCGCAGGGGCCTCGGCCCTCGCGGTCCTCGTCCTCCCGGAGTCCCGCGCGCGACGCGCAGTGCACATCACGGGCATCGTGACGTTCCTGGCCTTCGTCGGAGCAACCCTCTACCTCCAGAGCGCGGAGCCTAAGGCCTTCGACTGGATCCTGTCCGTGTTGGAGCCGAACACGAACACGCTCCTCCTGCTCCCGGGCTTTGCCGTGGTCACGGCGTGGTTCGGGCTTCGGCGGCCGTACAGCACCTACGAGTACCTCCTGAACGAGTGCTACCAGTGCGGCAAGTGCCACACCGTGTGCCCCGTGACGAAAGTCGAGGACGACGCCCTCGGCGGGCTGAACCTTGTCTACAACTCCTTCAAGAAGCAGCACGACGGCGTACCTTTATGGACCTGTCTCGCCTGTGATGCGTGCAGCGCGGTGTGCCCCTTGGACATCAAGTACAGCGACTACATCCTCGAGGAGCGCTCGAAGGCCCACGCCCGATCCGCCGCGGACGGAGGTGAGGTTGAATGATGGAGACGGAGTACGGCCCCGGTCGGACGATCCCCCACCCGATCCTGTTCCGCGTCCTGGACGGCGAGGCGGACGACACCACGGTCCCGGAGATCAAGGTCGAGCACACGTCGGAGTACGCCTACTATCCGGGCTGCGTGGACTACTACGACATGGAGATGCAGTTCTCCCACGTGAACTACGGGGACACGAACCACGGCATCATCTTCGACTCCTCGATCAAGCTCCTGCGCGCGGTGGGGATCGAGCCGATGATCCTGGACCGCTCCTTCATGAAGTGTTGCGGGCACGACCAGCTCTGGCAGGGCAAGGTCGACGTCTTCGAGCGGATGCGGGACTACAACGCGAAGATCATCAAGATGCTCGGGATCAAGACCCTGGTCACGTCCTGCGCGGAGGGCTACCGGACGTTCAAGCTCGACTACAAGCTCCCCGGGGTCCGCGTGGTGCACATCACGCAGATCCTGTACGAGCGCGGCTTGCGCATCCCGCCCCAAGGCCACACGGCGAAGAAGATCCGTGTGGCCTACCAGGACCCCTGCCGCTCCTGCCGCCAGATGCCCGTGGACCCCGTGTACGAGGAGCCGCGGGAGCTCATCAAGCGCGTAGACAACGCGGAGCTCGTCGAGCTCAAGACCTTCCGCGCGGACGCCCAGTGCTGCGGCGTGGCCCAGATGATGTACTGCAACGACAAGACGAAGGGCCTCACTCGCATGCGCATGGACGAAGCCGACGAAGTGGGCGCGGACTTCCTCCTGACCGCCTGCCCGAAGTGCCTCACCCATTTCGGTTGCCTCCATCATGAGAACAAGTGGAAGCCGGGAGAAGAGCGTCAGCAGTACCGCGTCATGGACATCACCCAGTTCCTCGCGGAGCGCCTGCCCGGTGAGTACCCGTCCGGAGGCAACGTCGACACGAAGCGCGCGGAGCCACCCCTCCCTGGCCGCAAGGGAGGCTGGTGATGGCGGTCCCCGCGCCCGCCACAACGCTCGCCCCGAAGCCTGCGGCCCCGGCGGCCCCGCTCGACGCCTACTACCGTAAGGTCCGTCAGATGAACTGGGAGCTCGCAAAGGCGCGCTACAAGGAGAAGGGAGTTAAGCTCCGCACGCAGGAGTACATTCGCGGCCGCGGGACCACGGCAATCGTCCACGACGACGTGTGCATGGGCTGCATGCACTGCTTCGACAACTGCGCGTTCGAGGCGATCACCGCGGTGGATCGAAAGTTCGCCCTTCCCGACTACACGTACTCCTCGCGCAAGGCCGTCATCGTCGTCGACAACTGTGTCGGGTGCGAGAAGTGCGCGATCGTCTGTCCCGTCGACGCGATCGACATGATCACAAAGTTCGGGTGGGAGGTGCGGGACGGGAAGACCCTCCAGACCGAGGCCCCGGCTCCGCCGCCGCGCCCTGCGGCGCCCGCCGCGCCGCCGAAACCCGCGCCTCCCGCCCCGTCGAAGACGGCCACGCCGCCCACCCCGAAACTCGGAGGCGCCTAGATGGTCGAGCCGAACGCGTCCTCGAACGTTGGCACCGTGGTCAAGGCGAAGAAAGCCCCGCGGATGACGTACAAGCAGGAGATCCAGACGATCCAGAACCTGCCGAAGGTCCAGCGGTTCATCGTGATCATTAAGATCGCGGGGGTCTTCCTCGTGGCCATCGGCCTCGAGGGCATCGTGACGGGCAACTACGTCTACACCGCAGTTTTCATCCCGCTCGGCATGTTCGTCTCCCTGATGCCCATCAAGATCCGCACGGACCGTTGCATCGCGTGCCAGACCCCCTTGACGCCAGGGCAATCCATCTGCCCCTCGTGCGGCGCCCCGCAGATGTGAGCGAGCCCACGGGAGGATTCAAGTAGGACCAAGCGTTCGTCCGGCTGCCGAGCAACGGATTTCGACGCGCTTCCGAAGGGTTGCGTTGACCTGTCGCCGAGAGGGGGCAGGACCACGACATCCAAGATGAACGACCAGATTCAGCTCGCGGAGCGCTGGAAGGGCCTCGACCTGAGCCTCCTGCCCATCGACGAGGTTGACGTTCGCATCCTGAGCCGCTTACGGGACAACGCTCGCCTGTCCAATGTGCACATCGCACGGGACCTCGGCATCTCGGAGGCCACGGTCCGCCGACGCATTCAGGCCCTGGAGGACAAGGGGATTATCCAAGGCTACTCCTGCTACCTGAACTACCACCTGATCGAGAACCCTGTGAAGGTCTACGTGCACCTGTCTCTGGACCCCTCGCGCCGCGAGTCGGTCGTTGGCAAGATCGTGGCGCATTCGCGCGCGATCGCGGTCTACCGGGTCACGGGCGACCACGACGTCCTCGCGGTGATGTTCTTCATCGACATGTCCGAGTTGCACGACTTCCTCGACCGCTACCTCCAGATGGAGGGCATCCGCGAGGTGCGCACACAGATCGTGATGAGCCCCTACAAGGGCGTCCCCTGGACGGGCGTCTGAGGGTTACGGCGCCACGAGCGGCTCCATCACATGGGCCGAGTCGAAGGCGAGCTTGAACCGCTTCCAGAGCTCCATGCGCTGCCGGAAGGCCGGGTCCTCGGACCACAGGTGGGCGAGGCGGGAGACGAAGACCGCACCGGGCACCTTGTCGGCCACGCGGGCCACGCCCTTGGACAGGTCGTACTGGTGAGTGGGGTCTTTCGTGGCCTCGAAGCTCGGGAAGGCGGAGACCGTGCCGCTCCACCGCAGACTCGCGTACAGGCCCGCCTTCGCGGCGGCCTGCTGCCCGAAGGCCTTGAGCCGCGCCGCGAAGTCCCCGAGGGCCGCCGCGGGCAGGCGTACCTCGCCGACGAAGAGAGACTGCTCCGCGCGTTTCGCCGTCTTGAGGTAGGCCTCCGCGGGAACGTCGTAGGGGTTCGGCATGTCCGCGGCTTTGCCCTTGAAGCCGGCGAGGGCGGCGTCCGCGGCCTTCTCCCGAACCGCGATCCCCGGGGTCGTGCCCGTGAGGGACACCTGGACCGTGAAGGCCTCCACAGCCACGCCCGGGCGGAGCACGCCTGCGGCGACATGGTCCGCGACGTGGACCCAGGCGGGCCTCTGGGTGGTCCGCGCGAGCTTGTCCAAGGCGGTGGAGAGCTTCGCGCCGTCGTCGAAAGCGTAGGTGAGGGTCTTGCGGGCCGCGGGCTTCGCCACGAGGCGGAGGGCCACGGAGAGGGGCACCGCGAATTCCCCGCTCATGGGGACTGCCGCGTGTAGCAGGTCGTATCCCGACCCGTTGCTCGCGACCTCCTCGAAGCCGAACCGCGTGCGGTGTCCGTAGGCGGAGATCGTCCGGAGCGCGTTCACGTAGCCGGCGAACTCGCCCTCGTAGGATCCGAAGGGCGCGTCGCCCCAGATCGCGTCCCCGAGGGCGAAGTCCAGCGGGACCGTGGGCACGAAGGGAAGCAGGTGGCCCTGGACCAGGGCCTCGTCGTAGAGCCGCTTCCAGTCGATGCCCACCTGGGCGACGGCCGTGTGCCCCTTCGGGCTGAACTCGACGCTAGCGTAAGCGCTGAAGTCTAGCTGGACCCCGCGCTGCTCCGGCACGATCCAGTCGTAGGTCATCAGCGTCTTCGGCCGGACCGTCAGGCCGATCTCCCGGTCCTTGCCCACGCCGAGCTGCGTCCGAAAATAGTTGTAGTCCTCCGCCCGAAGGCCGAGGCTGACCGTGCTCTCTTCGCCGTTCAGCACGTTCACGAGCTTGCGAACTTCGCCGTCGTCTTTCACCTTCACCGTGACGGCGGGCGTGCGCGTGAGGGCCGCGATGATCTGTCGCGGGAGCACGCGGTCGTTGCGCACGAAGAGGGCGCGGATGAGGGCCTCTCGGATCATCTCGGAGAGGGCCGGGATCCGGACCGCGCTCTCGACGTAGTTCCAGTCGCGGAGCAGGCCCATGTCAGCTCCCCCTCTCGTGCTCGTAGGCCGTGACGAACTTGTCCTGCGTGGGCTTGATCCGCCGGAAGAAGGCGGCGAGGTTCAGACCCGCGGCCATGACGGGCGGTGGGACCGCGCGGATGCCGGGGAAGTGAAACTTCGTCCAGATCTCCACGGTCTTCCCGCCGTTGAGCTTGCGCTTCGGGTCGAGGACGTTCTTCACTTCGGCGAGGAAGGGCGCGGACCGCCCGTGCATCTTGCGGAGGTTGAAGACCATGAAGAGCCCGAGTCCCATCGGATGCCCGCCCATCTCCATCGCCGCGTCGCCCATCTTCTTCACATAGCCCAGGGCTGTGCCGCCGGAGGGCGTCGTGTCGTCCATGAGGACGTAGGGCACGAGGGCCGCCGTGTTCGAGTCCACGAGGAAGGCCTGCACCGCGCCGTTGAGCTTCATCTTCCGGATGAGGGTGCGCGCCTTTTCGACGGCCTCCTCGAGCTTGGCGACGGGCACGAGGTTGTTCGAGACCACGAGGCCCTTGCTCAGCCGCCGCGCGCTGTACAACGTGAAGCGGCGGTCCCAAAGGCCTGCGCCCACCTCGGGGGCGAGCTTGTGGCCGTCCGACTTCGCGACGAGCTCGTCCAGGGTCTTCTCCTGGTCGGCGACGTCGTCCTTGGGGCCCTGCAAGGCCGCGAGCACCAGGTTCGTCGGCTCGGGCGTCTCCGAGCGCAGCACCCGCTCCATGACGAAGTGCTCCCGGTCCAGGAGGAGGGCGTGGTAGGGCGCCACCCCGGAGTCCACGATGCCGCGTAGGAACCGCGCGGCCTTCGTCACGTCCTCGAAGCCGTAGGCCACGGGCTTCGTGAGGTCAGGTCTGGGCCGCAGACGCAGGGTGACCTGCGTGATGATGCCGAGGGTCCCCTCCGCGCCGAAGAAGAGGGGCGTGAGGTTCGCGAAGCTCCCGTTCGCGTCCGCGTCCGGCGCCGTCTTCATCACCCGCGCGTCCGGGAGGACGATTTGGAGGTTCACGACCGCGTCCCGGAGGGCTCCGTTCGCGTAGCTGCCGAAGCCGACCAGGCCGCTGTTGATCGCGCCGCCGATCGTGCTCGCCATCGCGTTCGTGGGCTCGAAAGGAAGGGCGAAGCCCTTGGACTCGACGTACTGCGCGAGGTCGTGCCACGTCGCTCCCGCCTCGACGGTCACCGTGCGGGCGGCGGCATCGAAGCTCAGGATCGAGATCGATAGCGTGCCCATGGAGATCGACGA
>JBBSVS010000273.1:0-4634 GCA_038046665.1 Thermoplasmatota archaeon | reverse complement strand
GCGGCCCTACGGGGAAAAGGAGGCGGCGGGGTTCGGACAGGGCGACGGCACGCTGCGCGGTCCGGGGCTGAGTGGACGCCTGACGTGGGCGAATCATCCGCGGCGCAGGGAGGACGGCGTGTGGTGTCCGGATCTCCATGGGTACGTGACCACGGAGGACGGCGCGAAGATCCTGGTGACGATGCAGGGATACAGCATCCTCGAGAAGGCACCCGGCGAAAAGCGCGCGATCGTCGCGGCGTGCACCTTCCGCACGTCCCACGAGACGTATCGGTGGCTCAACCTCGTGATCGCCGCTGTGGAGGGCGAGATCGACGAGGAGACGGAGAAGGTGCGGATGAAGGCCTACGCGTGCGTGAACGAAATCGCGACGGGGCCGGCCGCCATCCCCTAGGGAACCTCGACGACCTTCCCCCGTTGATGGGACTCGATCGCCGCTTCGGCCACCTTCAGGGTCTCGACCGCGTCGACCCCGGTGACGAGGGGCGGCCTCTTGTCCTGAATCGCGGCTAGGAAGTCCTGGAGTTCGAGCCGGAGGGGCTCCTCCTTCCGCACCTGGAGGCGCGTGGCGTGGTGCTCCAGGGGGATCTGGTACAGGTTCGCGGAGTCGAGGGGGCCTAGGGTGCTCGCGCTCACGGTCACGCTTTGGTCCGTGTAGTCGACCTCCACGAAGTTCTTCAGGCACGTGAGGGAGAGCCGGCGGACCTTCATCGGCGTGAGCCAGTTCACTTCGATGAAGCCATTCACCCCGTTCCTGAAGCGGAGAAGGAGGTTCGCGTGGTCCTCGAAGCGCTCGTGCATGCGGCGTCCGGAGAGGGTGTAGACGCTCTCCACGGGCGACGCCACCAGATAGCGGAGGATGTCGATGTCGTGGACCCCGAGGTCCATGACCACGCCCACGTCGCGGATGCGCGTGGGGAAGGAGCTCACCCGTCGCGCGGAGACGGTAATCAGGTCCCCGTACTGGCCTGCGTCGAGGCCGCGCTTCACGACACCCACGACGGGGTTGTGCCGCTCGACGTGGCCTACGGCCAGGGTCAGCCCGGCCGACTTCGCCGCGTCGACGATGCTCTGGGCGTCCGTCACATTCGGGGCCAGGGGCTTCTCCACGAGCATGTGGAGGCCCGCCCGGATCACGTCCATCGCGACCTGCACGTGGTGGCTCGTGGGCACGCACACGCTGACCGCGTCGAGGGGCTCCTTGCGCAGGCCGCGATAGCCGGGGAAGAAGCTCGTGTTGAATCGGTTCGAGGCGGCGCCTCCCGCCTTCACGTCTGGGTCCGCGATGCCGACCAGGTCCGCGATCTCCGAGTACACCCGGGCGTGGTTCGACCCCATGGAGCCCACGCCGATGACCCCGACCCGCATCGTCACGGCCGCGTGAATGGACCCTCGGAATATAAACGCGCGGCGCGGGCGCGCGGCGTCGAAGCCTTCATATCTCCTTGCGCCTTCGGCAGCGGCAGGGTCGAAGGATCATGGCCGTGGATCCGGTCTGCGAGAAGCCGATCAATCCCCACAACGCCTACTGGATGATCTGGTACAAGGGCACGCCCTACTACTTCTGTTCCGAGGAGTGCCAGCTCACCTTCGACCGCAGGCCGGAGCAATACCGGCAGCTCGTCCTCGAGCGGCGGGCCAAGGAAGCGGTGTACTAGGCCGCGAATCCGTCGACCTTGCGAGGGAGACCGGAGGCGGCCCTCATTCGTAGCTGCGCAACGCCTCCGCGGGCGGCATCCTCGCCGCGCGGATCGCCGGGCTTGCGGTCGCCACCACGGCGCCGATGAAGGTCACCGCGCTGATGAGGACGAGGCGCTCCCAGGGGATGACGAACTCCCCGAGGTCCGAGAAGAACCTCAGGACAGGTCGTAGGACAGCGCGACGCCCAGGACGTCGCCCATCACGATCCCCGTGAGGGCGACGAAGGAGCGCTCGAGGAGGAACGACTTCAGGACCATGGACTTGCGGAACCCGAGGGCCCCATGACCGCGACCATCTCGCCCTTCCGCACATCGAGGTTCACGCCCCGGAGGGCCCGGACCTCGATCTCCCCGCTGTCGTAGACCTTCGTCAGCTTGCGGGCGACGACGATGCGGTCATCCGCCTTCGGCGGAGCGGACCCCTTCGTTCCGTTGGTGGCGACGGCTTCGGTGGCCATGGGCATTCCTCCCGGGAAACGGCGCCGTCCCGACGAAATGGCCATACTTGAAGGTATGGCCGGGTTCCCGCGATCTCAGGCACGCGTCGCCGGTTTCCGGGCCGTGACCACCGCACTGTGGAGCCCGGAAGCGAAGGACCCGCGGGCATCCCCGGTCCGGACGTCTTCGAACCCGGCCCGCCGCATCAGCTCGAGGTAGTCCGCCTCGCGGACCGCCCCCGCAACGCACGCCGCCCACGCCTGTGGGTCTTCCCGGACCGCCGCCGGGAGTTCTTGGTCCGCGACGACGTCGGAAAGCACGATCCGGCCGCCCGGCCTGAGGACGCGGAACGCCTCCCGGAACACCTGGGCCTTGTCGGGAGACAGGTTGACCACGCAGTCGGATACGATCACATCGACGCTCTCCGCCTCCAGGGGGAGATGCTCGATCTCGCCGAGGCGGAACTCGACGTTCCTGCGCCCTTGTGCTTGCGCGGTCTCCCGCGCACGGAACACCATCTCGGGCGTGGCATCCACACCGATGGACCTACCTTCCGGCCCCACGAGGTCCGAGGCTCGGAGCACGTCGAGGCCAGGACCGCTTCCCAGGTCAAGGAGCGTCTCACCTGCCTGCGGGGCCGCCAGAGATAGCGGGTCTCCCACCCCGAGCTTCGGGATCGATGCCCCACCGCCGATCGAGGCCACGTCCACGTCGAGCAGCTCGGAGCCGCAACAGTCCGAGACGCCGCGATTTCCCGCGCGGGCGGCGTAGCCTTCGCGAACCGCGCGACGGATCTCGAGTTCATCCATCGTGCTTCCCCGCCCGGCACTCCAATCGGCACCACTCGGCCACCGCGTCGTGGGCATGGATTGCGTTCGCCACTCGCTCCTTGGCCATCGCCAAGGCAAGCGCTTCGTAGGTCGCGTACATTTCCGCTTTCCTGGGATTATTGGACGCCCAATACCCGAACCGCCAGCCGCTACTTAAACTATTGGTCGTCCGATAATTGGACGTCCGATACTCTTATTATCCCCGAGGGCGTAGGCGGGCCCGTGGCACAAAAACTCGACATCGTGTGCTGCCCGCCCCCGGATTGCTGCGACATGCGCGGCTACCTCAGCTTCTCCATCCTCTACCTGCTGGGCAGGAAGCCCATGTACGGCTCCGAGATCGCGAGCGAACTGACGGTCCGCCGGTACGACCGCCCGACCCCGGGCACGATCTACCCGGCCCTCAAGGCCCTCCAGGAGGAGGGCCTGATCAAGCCCGAGGGGAAGGGCGGGAAGAAGGTCTACAAGCTCACGCGGGAAGGCCGACAGGGCCTGCGGGACGCGGCCCGGTACTTCGTCCAGGCTTACGGGGACATCGTGGACGACTTCCGCGCGGACCGCCTGTGATCACAGTCGGAAGGACGAACCCAGGCGGGTCACGCCCCAGAGGCCCGCCGCGGCCAGTGCTACGATGACGGCCCCGAGGAGGGTGGCCTGAATCTCGGCCCCGAGGTCCAGGAGGAGGCGGGCCGCGTGCACGACCCCTTGCGCGGCCAAGCCCCCGATGAACCCTCCGATGATCCCGAAGATGAGCAGGGCGAACATCGCGGGGGAAAAGGCCGCCGGTTTGATCCGAAGTTTCGTGACGAGGGCCGTGGCCACGAAGGCCGAGGCCACCGGGGCCGCGAGGGGCAGGGCCATCTCCTCCACGGTCCAGGCCAAATGGAAGGTGAACTCGAAGAGGAGGAGGAAGACCCCCGCCACGGAGACGCCGATGAGGGCCAGGGCGGCCATGAGCCCGCGGAAGTACGCCGCCGGCGCCCGGCGGCCCATGAGGGCGATCCACAGGTTCTCCCGCTCGTAGTAGGACCAGTTCAGGGCCAGGATCACGGGGATCAGCGCGAGGAGCTGGGTCGCCACGAGGACCGCGGACGCCTGGCCCTCGGACCCACCGGAGTTCACCGAGACCACGGAGATCGCCGCGAAGAGGATCACGAAGAAGACGCTCCCGTCCCGCCAGATGCGGATCAGGTGGAAGCGGGTCATCAGGCCCGTGTCCCCGCCGCGCTCCGTGCGCAGGCGGATGCGCGTCGTGAGCCCGCCCAGGCGGCCGATCATCCGCCGCTGCTGGTCCATCCTCGCCGCCATGTCGACCTGCCCGAAGCCTGCGGACAGGCTCGGGCGGATCCCGTGGAAGAAGTACGTGTTCGAGAGGGCAACCCAAACCAGGAGGATCGCACCGAACCACCCCGCCGCGACGAAGGCCAGGACGGGGTCCACGGGCGCCCCCAGCAGGGCCGCTGCGCCCAAGCTACCGAAGGCGGAGGCGGGGACGGGCAGGCCTTGGATGTTCAGGGAGACGCCGGGGACTACGAGGGAAACGCTCGGCAGGAGGGCCAGGACGAAGAGGGCGAAGGTCGCGGCGCGAACGGGGGCCTTCGGGTACCGCACGCGGAGGACGACGAGGATCTGGCGCAGGAGGTGATCAGGCGTCAGGTCGCGGGGA
>JBBSVS010000272.1:0-9986 GCA_038046665.1 Thermoplasmatota archaeon | reverse complement strand
TCGCCGCAATCCTGGGGCTGCGCCTCGTGCTCGAACGGAGGAAGGGTCGTGGCTGAGATCGTCCTCGAGCGGCTCTCCAAGTTCTTCGGCCCCAAGCGCGCCCTACGGGACGTGGACCTTCGCATCCGCGACGGGGAATACCTTGTCGTCCTCGGGCCGAGCGGGGCGGGCAAGACCACCCTGTTGCGGACGATCGCGGGACTCCTGGACCCCGACGGCGGTCGAATCCTCATGGACGGGCGCGAGGTCACCCGCCTCCCGCCGTACGAGCGCCAGGTCGCCTTCATGCCCCAGACCTACTCCCTGTTCCAGCACATGAGCGTCTGGGAGAACACGACCTTCTCGCCGACGGTCAAGGGATGGCCGGAGGGCGAGCGGGACCTCCTCGCACGCGAGATGCTCTCCATGGTCCACCTGATCGACCGGCGGGAGGCTTTCCCGCGAGAGCTGAGCGGCGGGATGCAGCAGCGGTGCGCCCTCGCCCGCGCCCTCGCCGCCGACGCGGAGGTCCTGTTGCTCGACGAGCCGCTGCGGGCCCTCGACGCCCGCCTGAGGATCGAGCTCCGGGCGGAGCTCCGGGACCTCATCCGTCATGTCGGAACGACGACGATTCACGTGACCCACGACCAGGAGGAGGCCCTCGTGCTGGCGGACCGCATCGCGGTGCTGCGGAACGGCGAGCTCATCGAGGTCGGGCCCGCGGAGATGGTGTACTCGCGGCCCTCCTCTCCCTTCGTCGCGAACTTCCTGGGGGAGATGAACTTCTTCGAGGCCGGCTCCTTCCCTGCGGAGGGAGGCATGGTCCGCCTCGTGGCCGGCGGGACGAACCTCCTCGCCCCGAAGCGTGAGGGTCTCGAGGGCACCGTCCTCGCGGGCATCCGCGCGGAGTCGTGCGGCGTCCAGGCCCAGGAATGGGCCGCGGGGCAGGGGTTGGAGGGCGTCGTGAAGCGCCGCCTCTTCATGGGCCGCCGCATCTCCCTCGAGGTGCAGACGGAGCAGGTGGGGCTCTTCAAGGCCAAGCCCCTCACCGCCCAGGCCAACTGGGTCAAGGAGGGCGATCCGGTCTTCGTCGTTCTGCCGGCGGAGCATATCCTCCTCTTCCCCGTCCCGAAGGGCGGGGTGGCCGCGGCCCTGGAGGTCGAGTGAGGTGCCGCGCATCGAGGCCGTGGACCTGGCCAAGCGGTTCGGGCGCATCACGGCCCTCGAGAAGTGCAACCTCACGATCGAGGACGGCGAGTACGTCGCGATCCTCGGGCCGAGCGGATGCGGGAAGACCACCCTGGTCAAGCTGCTCTCCGGGATCTGGACACCGACGGAAGGGCGCGTCCTCGTCGACGGGAAGGACGTCACGGACCTGGGCGTGGAGGATCGCGACCTGGGCTACGTCTTCCAGAACATCGTCCTGTTCCCCCACATGGACGTGTGGCGCAACGCGACGTATGGGCCGTGGGTCCATGACCGGGCCCCCGCCGACGTGGACCACGTCGGGAAGGAGGTCCTCGAGCTGGTGAAGATGCTCCACGAACGCGGGATG
Source organism: Thermoplasmatota archaeon (assembly GCA_038046665.1). Lineage (GTDB taxonomy): Archaea > Thermoplasmatota > Thermoplasmata > RBG-16-68-12 > RBG-16-68-12 > RBG-16-68-12. Next base: position 8,452 of record JBBSVS010000272.1, on the reverse strand, counting down.
TTCCCGAGGGAGCTCAGCATGGGCTCGCAGCAGAAGGTCGCCCTGGCGCGGGCCCTCGCGAACCGCGCGCGGCTCCTCATGCTCGACGAACCCCTCTCCGCTTTGGACACTCGCGTGCGCCTCGATCTCCGGTACGCGTTGCGCCGGATCGTGAAGGACCTTGGCCTCACCGCCGTCCATGTGACCCACGACCAGGAGGAGGCCATGTCCGTCGCGGACCGCGTGGTCGTGATCCGCAAGGGCCGCATCGTGGAACAGGGTCCTCCGGAGCGGCTCTACAACCAGCCGCAGGACGTGTTCACCGCCAACTTCGTCGGGGAGAGCAACTTCCTCGAAGGCGCGGTGCGCCGCATCCGCGCGGACTGGGCCTTCGTGGAGCTGCGGAGCGGCTACATCCTCCGCGTGCCGGCGAAGGGTCTCCTGGAAGGCGACCCCGTGGTCCTCGCCGCGCGGCCCGAGTGGCTCACGATGAGCAAGGAGGGATTCGGCAACGTGATCCCCGGGCGCATCGAGAATCGCCGCTTCCTCGGGGCCACGGAACGTCTGCAGGTCCGTCTGTTCACGTCGGACCTTGTGTCCGTCGACGTACCCGCCTCTCAACGTCTTAATACCGCCCGGGATGTTATGGTCTCGTTCCATGAGATGAACATCCTGGTCTACCCGCGTCCCTACGCGGGTCTCCAGGAGGCGTTGAAACTTGAGTGAGAAGAGCCAGCTCGAATGGTTCCGGAACCGGCGCGAGTCGCGCGCCTTGGCCATGGTCAAGGAACATGTGACCAAGGTGGTCGACGCGGCGGAGGAGCTCGACAACGTGCTGGACGCCGCCGTGCGCGGCCGCCCCGACGAGCTGGCGAGCGCCTTCAAGCGGCTCATCCTGAATGAGAAGGCCGCGGACAACGTGGAGATCAACCTCGTGCAGGAGCTGAGCCGCGGCGAACTCCCGCCGAAGGACCGCGAGGATCTCATGCGCCTCGTGGCCTCCGTGGACCTCATCGCGGACTGGCTTAAGGTCTCGGGGAAGAACATCGACCTCCTCCAGGAAACCGGGGTGACGATCCCGCCCGAAGTCTGGAGCTCTTTCAAGGAGATGACGAAGAACACCCTGGACTGCGCCCGCGCCCTGAAGTCCATGATCGACGTGTACGGCGTCGACTACGACCGCATGATCAAGGCCCGTGAGGAAGTGAAACGCCTGGAGAACGTGGTGGACGATTTGTACTTCTCGAACCGCAAGATCCTCGTCAAGATCCACACGAACCCGGGAATCGTCGTGATCCTCAACGACCTCCTCGAAGGGATCGAGAACGCGACGGACTACTGCAAGCACTCGTCGGATACGCTGCTGAGCCTAGCTCTCCAGGGCCGCTAGGTGGGCCGGGTAACCTTCTTCCCCCCGAACATAACGGAGCTCGAGCCCTCCATGCGGCTCACGTGTCCGGCGCGTTCGCCTGCATCGTGTGGGCGGTGGCCCCCCACTAATCTGGGACCTACTCGGTATTGGACTGCGGCCCCTCGGACTCGGGCCAATCGGACCTAGCGGAGTGCAGCGCCTGGATTGCACGGTGAATCCGCTCGAATCCGGCGGTTTGCTCGGGCGTGTAGCATCGCTTCCGCATCTTGACAGAATCACGCCAACGGTTCGGGTGCTCCCACTCGGTCATACCCTTCTTTCCCTGAGCCTTGAGGCGGCGGAGCTCCAGGAGAAGGTAGGCCTCCGCCTCCTTCACGATGAGGTAAGGGAGGAGTGCCTCGATGGCGGATGCGGCGGTTCTGTCATGCAGGCTCCAACAAACGAGATCCCTATGATTCAGTCGTCGCGACTTGCTCACGTGGAGGCGCCCCCCGAAAGTCTCAGCGAGCAGCTCCACAGCCGGCGATGGCGATACCTGCGCGCATCGGATGTTAATCCTGTAATGTGGGCCGATCATATTCCGAACGTGTTTCTTCTCGGTCCTGAAGTTGCCATCGCTATCCATGACGCCCGCCAGATACGCGAATACCTGGTTTCTTGTCCAGCCTAGTTGGACCGGACGCATGCGTTCATACCCCCTCTGGGAAGCGGGTAGGGGTAATGGATTGGAGGCTTTGGCCCACGATCCTTCGTGCAATGAAACAAGCGTCTGTCGCGCGGCTGCCAGGTCGCGATAGCGTTCCCGAGACCTGTTGCGAGTCACTCGGTTCAGCCTCGCGACTTCAAGAAGCACAAGAGCCTGATCCTTCTTCACGAGCAAGTATGGCAACAGCCGCCTCGCCGCGGCTTCGGCCTTCCGGCAGTGGATTTCACACCTCGCAATCTGCCTACCGGACGGCAATGGCCACAGCTTCATCTGCCCGCTGAATGTGCTCGCGAAGAGCCTGACCGCGTTTCCTGGCCAGAGTTGTTGCAGCCCGACAGTGGTTCCATAGTGCGGGAAAACGGTGCCTCGCGTCCTGTAGCCCTTCATCACCTTGAGATAGCCATCGCTGTCGATAACGCCAGCGAGATATGCGAGGAGCTCATCAAAGTCCACGACACAGCAGGGCCGACAGAGAGCAAGGTTTCCTCGTCTACAAGTAGCGTACAAATCCAGCGGGCTAAGGGCAGCGCTCGCGGAAGTTCCTTTCAATCCGTCTGGCAGCCGAGAGGCGATCCACAGCGCCATGTCACGTCAGTGCGGAGGGTTGTCCTCTGGACGCCGCTAATCTGATTCTATTCGCGGTGCCAAGAGATACTTGACCTCGCCCTTGCCCGCGGCGATCTTGAACTCCATCTTCACTGGGTAGTCCGTACCAAGATAGAGGGCCACCGTTGGTGCCGAGCTGATCGCTTTCACCATGTTCGAGAAGTAGTCCAGGGGGAAGAGGGACCGGACGGCGTCCTTCGCCTGGAGTTCCTCGAGCATGTCCTTGGGGACCATGTGGCTCACAGTATCTGTGTCGCCCTCGGAGACGATCTCGAAGCCATCGGTGGAGGCCTTGAGGGCGATATGGTCGCTCACGCTTTCCGACGCGCGGATGGCCTGGCGCAGCTCGTCCGTCCGGACGACGACCTTCGCGGGGAGATTCAGGCTCGGGACCTTGGGGTCGCTCATGCCCGCGGTGTCCACGAGGGCCATGCGGCGCGTCGTGTTCCCGACGGTCACGATGAGGCGGTTCTTGTCCTCGTCGTGGTTGATCGCGATGACCTCGCCCGCCTTCGCGAGGCGGAGGATCTCCTTCATCTTGTCCATGTCGATGCCGAGCTCCGTCTCGTCCGCCTTGAAGCTCTCGAAGGCGCCGCGGTCGAGGGAGAGGTCCAACATGGCCACATGGGCCGGGTCCACCGCCTTGATCGTGATGGACTCCTTGCCGACGTTGAACTTCGCCTCATCCACGAGGGTCGAGACTACGTCGACGACCTCTTTGAGGACCTCTGCCTTCAATTTCGCTTCGAACATCCATCTCCCCCAGGATTTCGGTGGACAATCAAATGAACCGTAATAAAGGTTCCCAGAAGGCGGCGGACCAACGGCCATCCCTCAGTACTCGCGCCAGGTGTGCCCGCATTTCGTGCAGCGGTAGATCCGCGTCGTCGGCTCGTCCGCGGCCCGAGTCTGGCGCATGACCCAGAAGGCCTCGTAGTGCCCGCACTTCGGGCACTCGGCGCGGGTCTTCGGCAGGGTCTCCGTGATCTCGTCGAGCACCAGGGTCTCCGCCGGCTTCTCCTTCCCTTGGCGGGACACGGAGGTCACGGTCACGTCCTTGCCCGACACGGAGCGTTCTGTCCCGCACGAGTTGCAGTGCAACTTCCCGCCCTTCGCGGGAAACATGAGGGAACCGCACTTCGGACAGAACATGTGCAGTGCGCGAGGGCCGCGTCCGATTTAAGGGTTGCGGGCTGAGGCCGACCTCACAGTTTCGAGTGGTCGTAGTTCCGCAACGCGCGCTCGACGAACCGCTGGAGCGCGACCTCTTCCTCGTGGGTCCGCATCCTCGGGCGGCGGGCCTCCTTCTCCCTGGCCTCCCGCCGCGCGACCGCCTCGGGATCCTCTTCCTCGGAGTCCTCGGCGTCGGCCGCGCGGGCCTCCCGCGGGTGGTGCCGCCTCTCTTCATGCCGCTCGTGGGCCGCGTGGCGGACGGGGACCGCTTCCGCGTCCTCCTCGTCCTCGTCGCGTGCGCGGGCGTGGCTCACCCGTCGGGTGGAGTGGCCCTCGACGGTCTCCCCGGAGACCTTGTGGTACTCGTCGAACTGCGCGGGCGTGCCGTGGCGGCGACGGGACCTGTGCCCCGGCGCCGAGGCTCCTCGGGCATGGGCCCGCGCCCTCGTCGGGCGGCGCATCTCCTGGAGCTCCTCGTCCTCTTCTTCGTAGGCCTCGGCATGGTGGCGTCCGCCGAGGATTGGCTGCACGAGGTTCAGGCCCACGGTCTGCGTCGCGCCCTGGCGGTAGTACAGCTCGCGGCGGGTCTGCTCCGCGATGAGCCCGCCGATGTACGAGAAGATGATGACCATGAGGTACCCGTTCGTCCCCATCCCGAAGGTGGATTGGAGGGCATTCACGAAGCCCTTCATGTAGGCCACGAGGAATTCCTTGTAGGGCGCAAGGAAGGGAAGGATGCTCGCGGCGCCGTCCCCCACCACGTTGGGCAGCGACGCGACGAAGTCGATCTGTTGCGCGGCCACGTTTTGCGCGTAGACCCCGTTGGCGGCGAAGATCACCACGACGGGAAGGAGGGCCGCGACCACGGCCTTCATGGGGGAGCCGGCCCGACGTCCGCCCACGTAGCCCGCGATTATCGGCCCGGCAGGCTGAATCCACCAGAGCAGGAACGCGAGGATCAGGATGATCCGGGAGGAACCCCAGAAGGAGAAGGGCGGGCCTTCGCCGCGCAGGTGGCCCGCCTCGCCGTCGACCTCGATGCGGTAGACGCCCGGGTCGGCGTGCCTGCCCCTTTTCCCGGCGCCCTTCCTCGGTTCCTCCTCCTCGTCGTCGGAGCGGCGGGGCCGGAGGAACCAGCGAAGTAGTCCCATGCCCATCCCATCAGGGTCGGTCTGACCCTTGTCTGACGATTCCAAATCCGCCGTCAGACTACTAATAGCTTTGCGTGACGGACCGCGTTGACAAAGTCGCGCGCGCCTCGCGCGGATGAAGGACTACATCGACCGCATCAGCGCGCAGATCGCGCGGACCCATACCCCGATGCTGTGACCCCGCGTCCTCTGGAAAGGGGAGTCCCGCCTCCCGGATTTGAACCGGGGGCCTGATGATGCCAGCGGGCACCGCGGACTCCATGTCCGCGGGAGCACTCTACAGTCACCCGCTCTGACCAGGCTGAGCTAAGGCGGGACGAGCGACGAACATCTCTCCCGATAAAAAGGTTGTCGGGGAGCCGCGCGAGAGAGGAGTGCCGCGGGCCGGGCTCGAACCGGCGACTTCGAGATGTCTGCCGTCCGTGCGAGAAGGGACGACTTCAGTCTCGCACTCTCCCAAACTGAGTTACCGCGGCGCGGGGCGGACCATCACGGCGATAGGGAAATAGTTTTTCGTCGGAGAAGGTCGACCTCCCCGGCCGTCCTCCCCCGACGTCCCCCAACGGCGCCTTTCGGCCTACTCGTACACGACGGACGCGAGATCCGACAGGTCCACGAGGGCGTTCGCCTTCACCATGGCCTGCGAGATTGTGTAGAGGACGTCGCCGATGTACAGGGACCGGTGGATCGCGTAGCGGTAGTCGAGGTAGACGCCCTTGTACGGGTCCGGGGTCCCGTTCTGATGGGTGACCCGCCCGTGGAGGCCGATCCCGTCCGAAAGGCTCAACGACAGGACGTACGCGCCCTGCCACACGACCTCGCCGTAGGCCCAAGGCGGCAGCGGCTCTGGATACTGGCTCGCATTGATGATCGCCAGATCGACGGGGATCACCGCGAGGCCCCGGGACGGGATCGACAGGAACGCCTTGTGGTCCGACAACACGTCCGAGTTCGTGCCGCGGTCCCCGATGATGTACTGGCTCATCTGCACGGGGTTCGCGATGTCGGAGACGTTGAACAGGGCGAGCTTCAGGCCCTGGTACCAGGAGAAGTCCCCTTCCGTCGCGTTGGTCGTGTCCTTCCCGATCCCGAGGAGGTGGTCCTCATCGATCGGATGGAGGTAGTCCGAGTAGCCGGGGATCTTCAGCTCGCCCAGGATCCTCGGCGCCGTCGGCACGGACACGTCGATCACGAACAGGGGGTCTATCTTCTGGAAGGTGACGAGGTACGCCCGGTCTCCCATGAAGCGGGCGGAGTGGATGCTCTCTCCGGGTGCGATGTGCTCGATGCTCCCGACCTGCGCCAGCCCGCCGTCGAGCACGTACAGGTTGTTGTCCTGCCGGAACGCGCTGTCGCCCCAGTGGACCACGGTCGTGAAGACCCTCAGGTATCCGTCCTTCTCGTCCAAGGAGAACTGGTTGAGCAGGGTGCCGGGCACGTCCGCGTGGGCCAAGGCCTGCATCGCCGTCCCCGCCAAACGGACTTTGTGGATCGTCGTCCACACGCTCGTCGGCGCCGTCGCGACCCCGAAGAGGACCGGGTCCACCGGCCCCTCGCTCCACTTCGTGTACGTCAGGTAGAGCGCCTCGAAGGACATGTAGACCGTCGACGCGTAACCCGTGACGACGGACAGGAGGTTCTGCGTACCCGTGTCGGCGTCGAAGGCGAGGAGGTTCGTGAACGACCCGGCCTCGCTCGCGCTCGGGTCGTAGTAGATGGATTCCGGGGGCAGGGCCTCGCACCCGCCACCTTCGCAGACGCTCGGGATCACGTAGGAGTCATTGACCTTCACGACGGGCTCGTTGATCACGAGGTACACGAAGGGCGGGAGCAGCCGGCCCGTCACGGGGCTTCCGGAGACCTCGTAGGTCCGGAGGAGGCTGGGATGCGTCGGATCCTCGATGCCGTACACGGACACGAGGGTCTCCCCGCCCAATCCGCCCCATGGGGCGATGAGGACGGGTGCGCCGACGACGGGGGAGGTGGGTGCTCCGCGAACGTAGTCGATCGGGTAGGAATACCCGCTCGAGGCGACGACAATGAGCTTCTGATCCAGGATGAAGAGGCCGGTGACATGCGCGGCGCTCGCGTTCACGCTCGCGTTCGCGGCCGCGGGGACACGGGCCACGACGGCCAGGTCGTCTGCGGGGACCGCGCGGACGATCGCGACGTCTTGGTCGCCTGCGAGGTACAGGTAGGAACCGTCCGTCTTCACGGTGTCGAGCTCATCAATCCCCGCGACCTGAACGTTCGTCCCCGAGTAGTCGCCGCCCTCGCCGGGAGCCGCCGGGCCCGCCATCAGCCCGCCGGAACCATTCCGGAAATAGGCGTATCCCTGGCCCAGCACACGGTCCAGATATGCCGTGAGGTCGGAGTAGGAGCGGAAGGGAGTCAGCCCCTGGGGCGGGGACACGGAGACCGCCACGAGGACCGCGAGGCCCGTGGCGCCGACACACAGTGCGAGCAGGAGGGCGAGCATCCGGCGGTTCATGGACATCCCGGACCCCCATTCCCCACGGACCTACATGAAAGAGTCCGGAATGTTAAGGAGAAGGCTAACGACGGCATGGGGGGACCGTCGGCCTTATCGGTCCCCGCGCGTTCCCCGCCACCATGTCCGTCCCGCCCGAGGTCGAGCACGCCCTCGATGTCCGCTTCCCCGAGCACCTGGAGCGAACCCGCGCCCTCCTTCGACAACCGAGCGTGAGCGCGACGGGCGAAGGCATCCGCGAGTGCGCGGAGGCGGTCCGCGAGATGATGGCCGAGCTCGGCTGCAAGACCCAGGTGTGGGGCGAGAAGGGCCATCCCCTCGTGTACGGCGAGCTGGATGTGGGGGCGGACGTGACCCTCCTCGAGTACGAGATGTACGACGTGCAGCCCGTCGGCGATCTCGAGAAATGGATGTCCCCGCCCTTCGCGGCCGAGATCCGCGAGATCGAGGGCGTCGGGAAGTCCGTGGTCGCCCGCGGCTCGACGAACTCGAAGGGCGCCCTCGCGGGCCACCTCCTCGCCTGGAAGACGATCCGAAATGTGGACGAGATGCCCGTGAACCTGAAGATCCTCGCGGAGGGCGAGGAGGAGATCAGCAGCGAGAACTTCATCAAGTTCGTCCGCACGCACCGGCGGGAGCTCAAGGGCGACGCGGCGATGGCGAACGACTACACGGAAGATCTCCGGGGCGTGCCGGGCTTGTACCTCGGGGCGAAGGGCTGCCTCTACCTGACGATCTGGTCTCGCGGGACCAAGGGGAAGGGGGGGCCGATGGAGCAGGAGATCCACAGCTCCAATGCGGTATGGATCACGTCGCCCGTCTGGCGGCTCGTCCAGGCCCTCGACACCCTCGTGGACCGCAGGACCCAGCGGCCCGCGATCGACGGGTTCTGGGAGGATGTCATGCCTCCCTCGAAGAAGGACCTCGTCCTCACGAAGTCCCTCGCGAAGACCTTTGACCCCAAGACGACCCTC
>JBBSVS010000271.1:0-3591 GCA_038046665.1 Thermoplasmatota archaeon | reverse complement strand
ACGATCTGGTCGGGCGCGGCGGAAAAACTCCCCTCCTCCACCGTCCATCCCGCAGGCACGTCGTCCTCGATCCCCCCCCGCGTCACGTTCACGTTCGCCGTGATCGCATCGTCCGTCGACCAGATCGCCATGTTCGTCGCATCAATCCGTACGCGAAGCCGCTGGCCCGCCGTGTCGTTGATTGCGGTCCACAGGGGCTGCTTCCCCACGACGACGGCGGCGTGGGCTCGCAGGTCGGCCCACAGGGCCGTCTGGGTGTTGTCCCCCTGATCCCGGTAATAGGGATGCTCGAGCATCGGACGCAGCGCAAAGGGCAGCGTTTCGCCGCCGACAGCGAAGGCGACGTCCGCCTTCGTGAACTGCATCTCCTCCATGCACCACCACGCGGGCCCCGGGAGCTCCCCCGCGAGGACGAGCTCTCCGTAGGAGTACAGAAGGGTGCCGCCCGCGGGCACCGTGCCGTTCGTGAGGACGGCGTCCTGCGTCGTCGCGAGCGGCGCCGGCTGCGGGGACTGCCACGGCGCCGGACTCATGAGGATCGGGTACTCGGTAATCGAGACGGGCACGCTTGCCGCATTCCTCACGAGGATCCCTGCGGGCAAGGTCACGTCTTGGCCGTTCTGCTTGACCGTCTCGTTGACCATCGTGACGGTCACGAGCCCGCGACCCGCAGCCTCCCAGAAGCTCATGGGCGCCGCGTCCGCGGGATGGATCAGGAAGGGCACGAGGGAGAGGGCGCCCACCACCGCCACGCCCGCCACCAGCAGGACGGTTGCTTGAGGTGTGAGCAGTCCCTTCATCCACACGCCTGTCTGCCGACTCCGGACAATATGGGACGAGCGCCCATAAGCGTATCTTTCAGATTCTCAGATGTTTCGCGCGGTGATTTTCATTCGTGATATTTTGCACGCCGACGGGAGGAGCGGCCCGTCCGGCTCGTCCCGGGAGCCATCGATGGCTTGAAGCATCCGCAGAAGTTCCCGGGTTGCGTGCTTTTCTACGACCCGCGCTTCGTGGACCACGTGTCCTCGCCCCTCCATGTGGAGCGGCCGGAGCGCCTGAAGGCGATCGTGGACCGCCTACGGGCAGAGGAGCTCTTCACGGACGTCGAGTCTCCCACGCCGGCCAAGCTCAACGAGGTGCGGCGCGTGCACCGCGTCCGGTTCCTCGAGTTCTTCCAGGACCTTCACGAGGGCTTCCTAGACCCGGAGACCGCTGTGCACCCGGAGACCTGGGGCATCGCGCTCCTCGCGGCGGGTGCGACCGTGGATGCCACGCGATGGTCCGTCGCGGAGTCCAAGCCGTCCGTGGCCCTCGTCCGGCCGCCGGGGCACCACGCGGGTCCGGACTATGGCGGCGGCTTCTGCTACCTGAACAACGTGGCCATCGCGGCCGCAGACCAGGTGGCTCAGGGCCGCAAGGTCGCGATCCTGGACTACGATGCCCACCACGGGAACGGGACGAGCGAGATCTTCTCCGACGAGGCGGCGGTCCTGTACATCTCGACGCACCAGTACGGCATCTACCCGGGGACCGGGGCGGCCGAGGACGTCGGCAAGGGAGAAGGTCGCGGGTACAACGTGAACATTCCCTTCACGGCCGGATGCGGGGACACGTCCTTCTTCGCCGCCTACGACGAGATCGTCGAGCCCATCGTGAAGGCCCACATGCCCGACGTGATCCTCGTGAGCCTGGGCGTGGACGCCCACTACCGCGATCCCCTCACCGGGCTCGCCCTCTCCTCCCCGGGGTATGTGGACCTCATGAGCCGCAGCGCCTCCCTCGCGCAGAGGCTGTGCGGCGGGCGTTTCGTAGTCGCCCTGGAGGGCGGCTATCACCTGCAGGCCCTCGCCGAGGTCATCGCCGGCATCGTCGCGCGTCTGCACCGGACGCGGGTGGACCTCGAGCTCACTCAACTCCTGGACGGCAAGGAGAAGGGGCGGCCCGCGATCGAGGCGACGAAGCGATCGCACAAGGAGTTCTGGAACCTACGCTGAGCGGCCCTGCTTCCGTTCCGTGACCTTGCGTTCCTTCTCCTTGAGGATGCGCCTGTAGAGCGTCTCCAGGAGCTCTTTCAAGGCCATGTGCAGGTCCCAGTCGAAGTGGTTCGCGTAGTACATGCGGTGCGTCGTCGCAAGGCGCAGGCGCAGCGAATACTTCCAGCGGTCCCCTTCGGGCTTGTATTTCTGCACGTGCAGAGAGAGGGTACGCGGCGTGACGAGCTGCGCGATCCGCTTGATCTCCTTCTGGATCGTGTCGTAGATGACGTCGTAGGTCTCCGAGGGCTCGCCTTCGAGGCCGCCGATCTCTACGAAGAGCTGCTCGCGCTCGCGGAGGCCCGCCAGGAAATGCATCAGGTCCAGCTTCGTGACGACGCCCACGGGCTCGTCGTTCTCCGTGACGATGATCGAGGACACGTTGTCCTTGAGCATGCGCTCCGCGGCGCGCGGAAGGTCCCCATCGGCCCCGATTGTCACGGGCGGGTAGCGCATCACGCTCTTGACCTCGAGGGTGACCTTCTCGTGCTCCGTCGCGTAGTCCCCGAGCTGCTTGCGCTTCTTCGGCCGAGCGAAGAGGTCCACGACGTCCTTGAGCCCGAGAGCTCCTTTCAGGCGGCGGTTCTTGTCCACCACGGGGATCGTGCGCTCCCCCAGGGACTGCATCACATGGACCGCGTGCTCGACCGTATCCTCCTCGGACACGCACTGCGGGTTCGGCGTCATGAACTCGCGGACGCCGAGCCCTTCCAGCGCGTCCGTCTCGTCCAGGGCGCGGACAAGGTCCGTGCGAGAGATCATCCCCACGATCTTCTTCTTCTGCACGACGGGCAGGGCTCGGAACCCGGTCGTGATGAGCGTCTCCGCGACCTCGGGCAGCGGCGTGGATGGCTCCACCTCCGGCGCCGATTGCAGGACCGAAGAGACCTTCGTCGTGGGCGGCAGGGTATGCCGCCGCATGAGCTCCCGCATCGTCACCACGCCCTCGATCTTCCCCTTGTCCCCCACGGGGAGCTCGTGGACGTCGCGCGTCTTCATCTTGCCGAGAACCTGGCCCAGGTCCTCCTCGGGGGAGGCCCAGACCACCTCTTTCGTCATGAAGTCGGCCGCGGTGAGGTCCTGTACTTTCTGCCGCTTCATGGTGCGACCAACCGCTGGGGGAAGCCTGTAGCAGGCCGTCGTATAATAAGGTTATTTGGCGTCTTGGCCCTTTGCGGTTCCGTGGCGGCGCGCGCGACGGTTCGTTTCCATGGACGCGTGCAAGGGGTCTACTTCCGGGCGCACTGCGCGGAGAAAGCTCAGGAGCTCGGCCTCGACGGGTACGTGAGGAACATGCCCGACGGGAGCGTCGAGGCGGTCTTCGAAGGCGACCGCTCCGCGATTGAGGCGTGCATCGAGTGGAACCGCACCTCGCAGCCCTACGCGCGGGTCTTTCGGGTGGACGTGGAATGGGGAGGGACCACGGGCGAGTTCCACGGGTTTGACGTCTGGCACTGAGGCGGAAGCAACGAGTTAGAAAGGGTTACGCATGCGTGAGCTCATCTACGCGTACCCGGGCTCGTCCTTCCGCATCGGTCTTGCGACCATGCTGACT
>JBBSVS010000270.1:0-8748 GCA_038046665.1 Thermoplasmatota archaeon | reverse complement strand
CTCGTTCCCCATGGGCTTCGGCGGAAGACGCCCCAAGGCGAGCTTCTCGGGGATAAGTTCCTTGAGACGGCGGACATCTTCGAAGCGGTACCCGAGACCACGCGCATTCCGCTCCGCTTCCGAGTGCCCCTTGGGCGGGACCGCGATCACGGGCGTCCCGGAGGCGAGGGCCTCGTTCACCGTCCCCCTGCCGGCGAGGGTGATCACGAGGTCCGCCGCGAGGACGAAATCCTGGAGGTTGGGCACGAAGCCGTATGTGTAGACGCCGGGTGCGGGCTTCACCTTCAGCTTCGGCCCGCTCACGACGATCATCGAGGTCTCGTCGAGCTTCAGCTCCGAGAAAGCCGTCACGGCCTGGCGGATGAGGAAGTCCCCGAGAGCGGTCCCGCCTGCGGTGACGAGGACGGTCTTCTTTCGGAAGAAGAGGTCCTCTCGCAGCTTCTCCCGTGGGGCGCCCGGCGCGCGCACGACGGGCCCGATTCGGCGCACGTTCGGCCAGTCGGGCGCTTGATCCGCAGCGAGGACGAGGTCCACCTTCCTCGCGAGACGGGAAAACCAGAAGTTGCCGAAGCCTTCGACGGCACGGGACAAGGGGTCGTGGGCGAAGTCCCGCTGGAACTCGTTCACGATCAGCGCGGTTGGGATTCCGCGGCGGACCGCCTCGCGCACGGACGCCAGTTCGCTGTCCGAGAGGAGGAAGCGGTAGTATTCCCAGTCCCCTTCCTTCCGGAGGAAGCGGCGGGCCACCCGGAGGTACCTCGCGTAGTCGCGGTACCATCGCCAGGCGGGGCCCAGGGTTCCCTCCTTCGCTGGCCAGTCCGGCGCGGGAGGCGCGGTGAGGGCGTCGAAGCCGCTCGCGACCACCAAATCCAGGGCGGGCACACCCGCCAGGAACAGGAAATAGAGATCTGGCCGGCGCTCGAGGATCCCGCGGGCCAGGGCGATCGCGCGGCTCGCATGACCGAGTCCCTGGGAATGGACCGCGAAGTAGCCGTTGAGCTCCTCCATGGCTTCCGAGGACGATGCCTGCGGCCTACTAAGAGCTTGGCTCTCCGAGCGGCGCTACGGCTTCGGCAGGGCGGCGGGGGTCTTGGGCGCAGGCGGCGCCGGGACGACGCCGGGCTCCGTCTCCTGGGCGAACTCCTTGTCCTCCCACATGTCGAAGGCGATCGCCGTCGCGGCGGCCTGCGTGATGATCGCGAAGGCGTTGACCACATGCAGGAAGAGGAGAATCCCGAGGATGGACAGGTTGAGGACCGGGATAATCCAGTCCGACCCGATGCGGGCATAGATCAGGATGCCCAAGATGGCCATCACGATGGCGAGGCTGAACGTCGCCTTCGCGGTCCGTTTGACCCGCCCCGGGACGCGCGTCTTGCGCAGCTGGTCGAAGTTGTAGTAGGCCAGTCCCAGGATCACGACGCCCACGACGATGTGGAGGGCCACGAGGAGGGTGTCGTCCGGCGTGGGAGTCATCACGAACAGGAACTCGAGGAAGGAAATCCAGATCATCGCGTAGAGGGCCATCCACAGCTTCATCGTCGCCGACCTCGGCCCGTCACGCCGAATCGTGGGTAGTGAGGCTTGCGTCCGTACAATACGTAGCCGACCCTTATCGTCGACGGAAAGGAGGCCTCGAAGGCCTTTTATGCCGGCGCGAGGCATCCCTTGGGAGCATGGCGCAGCCGTCCGACCTCGTCGATCGCACGCGATTCCTCGTCAAGGTGGTCCTCGTCGGGACGGTCGTGCTCCTCGTCCTCCTCATCTCCATCTTCCTTATCGTGCCCCACGAGACGATGTCCGAGCCCATCATCGTGTTCTGGGGGATCTTCATCCTGATCGCGGCCCTCATCGCGGGGATCGCCTTGGCCTACCTCTTCCAGACCCGCGTCCAGATGGGTCCGGCAGGTCCGGATTCCCTTCGAGGGCCGGCTCCGGAGGCCGCGGAGGCGATCTCAGGAACCGCTTCCGCTCCAGAACTCGAGGATCTGGCCATCCGCCTCCTCGACGGGGACGAGCGGCGCCTGATGCGGGTCATCGTGGAGGCCAAGGGGGACATCCTCCAGAGGGATCTCGTGCGGGTGACCGCCTTCTCGGATGCCAAGGTCAGCCGCCTCTTGGACCGCCTCGAGGAACGCGGCCTCGTCGTCCGGGAGCGGAAAGGGATGGCAAACCGGGTCCGCCTCACCTTGAAGGAAACCTGATTTTCAGGGCCTTTTGCAGGAATCCGCAACGGCTTGTGGGCCGGCGACCGCAGGTGGTAAGGGCTTTTGCAGTGCTGGGTAAGAGCGTCGCATCCCAGGAGGCACTTGATTTGCAGAGCCAGAAGATGACCCCCCTCGCGTGGTTGGGAATCGCCCTCGTCGTCGCGATCGGCCTGATGGTGGCCTTCGGGACGCTCAGCGTGACCACATACGGCGGATACTACGGCATGATGGGGTCCGGTGCATGGGGCTGGGGACTCCTGATGATGGCGGTCCCCGGGGTCATCCTGTTCCTCGTGCTCTGGGCCGCCCTCGGTGGGCTCGATGGTCGAGCTCCGGCCCCAGCCTATCCGGCCTATTCACCGTTCCCAGGCAACCCGCTCGAGATCCTGGACAACCGCTACGCCCGCGGGGAGCTGTCCCGCGAGGAATACCAGCGGATGCGCGACGATCTGACCCGGGGCCCGGCCCACTCTTGAGGTGGGCTCCATGGCCGATTCGGTCGAATGTCTGGTTTGCGGCGCTCACCTCAAAGCGCAGAACGAGGGAACCCACATGGGTAAGGTCCATCCCCAGGTTCCCTTCGACCATCGCCGGGACAATCGGGACCGAGGGGAGAAACCGTCCTTCTACATGACCGCCGGGACCAGGAAGGCCGTCTTTGCGGTCGTCCTCGTCGTCGTCTTCGCATCGGCCGCGGGAATGCTCCTCCAATCCGCCCAGAAGGGGGCACCCATCGACGCGACCGCGACGGCCGTGCGCGTGTCCATGTCGGGCTTCAATCCGGCCACGATCACGGTGAAGGCCGGCACGCCTCTGAAGATCGACCTGATCAACATGGACAACCAGTACCACACGGACGGCGGCGGCTGGCACAACTTCGCGATGGATGATTTCGCGATGAACGTAACCGTGGAACCCTTGGGGCAGGCGGTCTTCACCGTGCCCACGAGCACCCCAGGCACATACGGGTGGTACTGTAGCACATGCTGTGGCGGCCGGGAAAGCCCGTCCATGAACGGGCGGGTCATCGTGGAGCCGTAGGAGTCGATCCGGTGCGGCTCCCATCCCCCCGGACCGGAACCGTCTTCGGCGCCGCGGCGGGTGTCGCGGTCCTCGGCGCGGCCGTGACCCTCCGGACCTCGGGCGCACCGTCGGACCTCACGCCGTGGATCGTGGCCTTGGCAGGCCTCGCGGACGGATTCAACCCCTGCTCCTTCGCGGGCCTCCTCGTGTTCGCATCGGTGACCACCGCGGCCTTCGATCGGCAGGTCCTCGCCTGCCACACGACCGCGCCCTCGGAGGTGGAGCCGCAAGGACGTCCGCGGATCATCCGGAACGGCGCGGTGTACATCGCAGGCCTCTTCGCCACCTACATGGCCCTCGGCCTCGGCCTGCTCAGCGCGATGAACCTGATTACCGAGGGCCACTGGGCCGGGAAGGCCGCGGCCCTCGTGAGCATCGTGATGGGCGCGTGGGTCCTGCGGGATGCGCTCTTCCCCGAGAGCCGGTGGAAACTCGAGATGCCCAGGTTCCTCCGGCCGGGCGTCCACAAGGCGGTCCAGGCGACCTTCCTGCCCGCCGTGTTCGTGGCCGGTGTCCTCGTCGGCCTGTGCACGGTGCCTTGCACGGGAGGGATTTACCTGGGCGTCCTCGCCCTCCTGTCCGCCCAAGGAGGCGCCGCGGCAGGGCTGTGGCTGCTGCTCCTCTACAACGTGATGTTCGTCCTGCCTCTCGTGGCGGTCCTGGCCCTCGTGACGAATCGGGCCACCTATCGGGGAGTGGCCCGTTGGCACCTGCGGACGAAGAACCTCGTCAAGCTCATCCTCGGCGGAGTCATGCTGGCCCTCGGGCTCGTCACCTTGCTCGTGCTCACCTGAGGAATCCGATGGCCCTGGAACCCACCGAGGAACGGTACATCCAGGCCCTGAAGTTCCGCTGGCTCACGCCCCTGTACGACCCCGTCCTGCGCTGGGCCTTCCGGGAGCGGACGATGAAGACACGTCTCGTCGAGCAGGTCCACCTCCAAGCGGGCGAGCGAGTTTTGGATCTCGGATGCGGCACAGGGACCCTGGCCGTCATGCTCAAGGAGAGCCAGCCTCGCGCCGAGGTCGTCGCTCTCGACGGGGATCCGGAGGTACTCGCGCGAGCTCGGACGAAGGCGGCGAAGGCGGGCGCGGCGATCGCCTTCAACGAAGGCATGGCCTACGACCTCCCCTACCCGGACGGTTCCTTCGACGCGGTCGTCGCGAGCCTCATGCTCCATCATCTCGTGAGAGAGCAGAGGAAGCGGGCTCTGAGCGAAGTGGCCCGAATCCTCCGCCTCGGAGGCGCGTTCCACGTGGCGGACTTTGGGGTCCCCCAGAACGCCCTCATGGGTTCCCTCGCCAAGGTGAGCGAACTCCTCGAAGAAACCGCAGATGGGGTCGAGGGACGTCTGCCCGGGATGTTCCGGGCTGCGGGCCTGGTCCGGGTCGAGGAGACCGCCCACTTCGCGACGCCTTTAGGCTCCATCGCCCTTTACCGGGCCGAGAAGGAGGGAGTCCATGGACGACCCGACACGGGACGTTGATGCGCGCTACGCGCGCGGGGATATCTCACGCGACGAATGGTTGCGGCTCCGGGAATCCGCGAAGACCGGCACGCCAGCGACACCGCCGCCCCATCCACCTCCCCCATCGAAACCGGGCCAGAACCGGCCGCTCCTTGTGGCCGCGGTCCTCGTGGTCGCGGGCATCGTCCTAGCCGCCGCGTTCCTGCTCACGATGAGCCCCTCCGGCACGAACGCGATGAATCCCTCCTACGGCACGGTGAGGCAGCTCTCCGTCTCGGACCTCGCTACCCTGAACGCCACCGCGACACCGGGCCTGGCCTTCGAGAGCAACCATACCTTGTGGCTCCCGCGCGGATCCGTCAACCTCGTCGTCTACGCGTCCCCTCCGATCCACCACATGGACTTCGTGATCCAGGGGATGGTGAACCCGACGATCCACGTGGCGGCGGGCTCTCGGATCACCGTCACGGTCGTCAACATGGACGGGGACATGTACCACAACTGGGCCCTGTCGGCCCGCGGCCCTCCCTTCAGCTCCATGCCCATGATGGGCTCCGGGACGATGATGACCATGAGCATGCTCGGCCCCGCGTTCAGCGGAGGCTACTGGGGCCAGGACATGTCCTTCACCGCCAGTACGGGCTCCTCCTGGTACCTCTGCACGGTCGCGGGCCACGCGTCCGAGGGCATGTTCGGGTCCTTCGTCGCCGCCTGAGGCGGCCACTTTCGCGGTTCCCCGCCGAGACCTTTTATCCCCACCCGCCATCCTGCGCCCCGTGGACCTCGCGACCGTGGCCAAGCTCCCCTTCCTGAACGAGGCCGGGGCCTACATCCGCGGGGAGCGCATCACCCTCGAGGAGCTCCTCACGGACCCCGCGTATGCCCGGGCCCGGGCGCTCGGGAAAGGGCGGGTCGTCGAGGCCCTGGAGAAAGGGCCGGCCACGGACCGCGTGGCCGTCGCGCCCGCAGACCAGCTCGCGGCCCTCCTCGCCTACCCGGTCGCCCGCATCCTCGTCTCCGCGGTCGCGGACACCTACCTGATCCGCCGCTACGCGCTCCGGGAGGCGATCGCGACGGAGCAGAGCCTCGAAGCGGAATCGGACGACTTGGTCCTCCACGTGGCCGCGGAACTCGGCCTGGACCTGCGTCGCGAGGGTGGAGGCTTCCGCCTGCACTTCACGGATTTCTTGAAGCACACGAACACGATGCGCGAGACTCCATGGAAATTGATCAATCAGACCCTCGACGCGGGCTACGTGCACCTGCGCCGAGAGAAGGCGTTGCGGGTGATGCGCAACGCGGTCCAGCGGCGCATCGAGGAGGGCCTGCCCCTCGACGTGAACGATGCCATCCTCGACGCGTTCGGGAGGGAACTCCCGGAGATCCGTGGGCTCCTCGAGGCGAAGAAAGCCGCCTTCAAGGCGGACGACATCGGCAGGGTGAGCATCACCCGCTTCCCGCCCTGCATGTACAACCTCCTCGCGCAGATCCAGGCCCACGAGAACGTGCCCCACATGGGCCGCTTCGCGATCGTCTCCTTCCTCCACCACATCGGGATGAACAACGAGGAGATCTACCGCGTCTTCGGCGACGTGCCCGACTTCGCCGCCGACGTGACGAAGTACCAGATCGAGCACATCACCGGCACGACCTCCGCCACGGAGTACACGCCGCCGGAGTGCTCCACGATGAAGTCCTACGGCCTGTGCCCCGGGCCGGATCGCGTCTGCCTGCGCATCCGCCACCCGCTCTCCTATTACCGGGTCAAAGGACGGGAGTCGAGGCCGAAGGGCGAGAGCGCCGCCACGGCGGCCTAGGCGGTGAATCCGCGCCAGATGGCGACCGCACGCTGGATCGCCGTGAGGTTGCCCAGGACCGCGAAGAGGACCATGAACCACTCGAGGGGCTGGAAGGCCACGGGGTCGATTCCCCAGACCACGCTGCCCCCGGGAGCCGCCAGGAGCTGCAGGAGCCCGCCGAGGAACAGGAGCACGAGGCGGTCCGCGCGGCCCAGGATCCCCGCATAGCGCCGGCCCTGTCCGACCGCCTGGGCCTGCGTGCCCATGTAGGACGTCAGCATCACGCCGACGATCGCGAGGACCCCGATCCAGAGACGGCAGTAGACGCTGAACGCGACGCCACCCAGGAGGAACACGTCCGCGTAGCGGTCGAAGACGTGGTCCAGGAAGTCGCCTCGGGCGGACGCCTTGTTCGCGAGGCGAGCGATCTTGCCGTCCAGGGCGTCCAGATATGCGCTCGCGAGGATCAGGACGAGGCCGTAGGCGAGGAACCAGGGGCCCCCGCGGGTGAAGCTCACCCCCGCGCCAATCGCGGTGAGGAGGGCGGCCCATGAGACGGCGTTGGGGTTCACGTTCAGCAGACGCTTCGCGGCAGGGGCGAGGAGCCGGTCCGCCGCCGGGCGAAAGCGGTCTAGTACCATGAGAGCACCTCGGCGCTCCAGTCCACGGACCCGGGCCCGTGGCCCTCCACCCTCCCCTGGAGGATCGCCAGGATCTCGTCCGCGGTCCGCGTCGGCGTGAGGTCCGTGGTGTCGACCTCGTAGACCTGCGGCAGGCGCTCCACGGCCTCCTGGGTGATCACGTCGATGGCCTCGGCCTCCACGTTCTCGCGGACCTTGGCCTCGGGCCAGCCGCGGGCCTCGAGGCGCGTCCGAAGCACGGAGGGCCGGCACCGCAGGACCACGGCCAGGTTCACGTCCATGCGGTGGCTGTAGTGGGACTTCAGGAAGGCAATCTTCTCGGGCACGCGGAGGTTCTCCCGCAGGGCCTCCACGTCAACTTCGTCGGAGCTGCGGGCCTCGTCCCGCCCGACGACGAACCCGCCCTTGCGCGCGGTCTCGTCCAGGTCGACGACGGCGTAGCCGCGCGCCGCGAGGACGTCGCAGGCGGAGGACTTTCCCGTCCCGGGCGTCCCCGTGACCGCTACGAGCATCGGCCCCGCCAAGGGAAGGGACCGTAAATCACTTGCGCTGCGGCTCGACCCGCCGCTTCCAGAAGGAGGAAGCGCGGAGCCCGAGGTGCTCCCGGAGGAACAGGCGCGCGAGGCCGAGGACGGGAAAGACGGGGAGGGCTAGCAAGTAGATCGGGATTCCGAGGCGGAGGACGAAGCCCACGAGCTCGTCAGAACCCACCTCGACGTAGCCCGTGAGGACGGGGGAGATGGCCAGCGCCGAGGCGACCGCGATCCCGATGGGAATCGCCAGGAAGGATTGGAACACGACGAGCCGCACGTCCACCGTGACGAGTCCCGCGAGGAAGCTCGCGAGGACGAGGATCCCGATGGCGAGGATGCCCGAGGTCTCGCCGGACGCGGGGAAGCTCACGTTCGGGAAGACGGAGTTGAAGACGACGTAGCCCAAGGCCAGGCCGAGGAACGCGGCCAAGGGGAGGGGCTGCAGGGCCCGCAGGAAGCGCGCGGCGCGATCACGTGGCAAGGTTGGTACCCTCCTCCCGCTCGATCCGCCCAATCGTCAGCAGGTACGGTGCCGCGGTCGGGGACGAGGCGACGGGAACCCCGTCGATCGTGAGCTGCACGCGCACCCAGTGGTTCCACGGAATCCGCCCGGGGTCGCCTCCCGCATCCCTCGCGTACTCCGTGATATTTCGCACCGTGTCGAACCCCTGGGGATTCTGGGCGCGGGTGAGGTTGAAGAAGAACACGTACGTTGTGTTGCCGTTGGCCGTGACGGGCTGCCGGTCGACCTCTAGGCCCTCCCCAAAGACCCGGAAGAAGTACCGAGTGCCATTCGGGCCGACGAGGCGGTCGTCGGCGAGGCGGCGGGACTCGTTGAGGCCCGTCTCGACCGGGCCGTCCTCGATCCACCCGCTGTACACGAACAGCTTGAGGTGCAAGACTCGTTCGCTCGGGTTGTCGACCCGCACGGAAACGCGGGTAGACACGGTCCCGTTCGGCAAGAGAACCCCGTCCGGCCCCGCTCCCGCGAAGGACGTCACGTAGCTCGGGACAATC
>JBBSVS010000269.1:0-2101 GCA_038046665.1 Thermoplasmatota archaeon | reverse complement strand
GCCGCCGGCCCGGCCTTGTCGAGGATGCGGACGTCCCAGCCCATCGGATAGGAGCCCCATGGTTTTGTTTCGACGTTGTTCCAGAGCATGTACTCCTGGCCCTTCCCGCTCGTCCACGTCGTCTTGCAGGCCATCGTGCACGTCTGGCAGCCGATGCACTTGTTGATGTCGAAGACCGCGCTGACCTGCGTCTCCGGCCTGGACTCGGTGTACTCGTAGGTCATCGAGCGGTTGAGCTGCCAGTTCCAGACGTTCGCCATCCTCAGACCCGCCCGTACTCGCCGCGGAGGTAGCGCAGCATCGCCGCGTTCTCATAGCCCGGGCGGAAGCCCTCGGCCGCGGGATACCAGAGGCCTGTGCCGGACTCGCCGCCGTCCTCGGCCCGCGTGATCTTCACGAAGGACTCCTTCGGCGCCCCGGTGGCCCCGTAGACGTCGAGGGCGAAGCCCTCCCCGATGAGCTGGCCGGCGGGCTCCTTCCGGACGAGGGAGTCCGTCATCAGGGTGGGCTTGAGCCACGCGCGGGTGATGGACTGGTGGCTCCCGTAGCGGTACGCGGCCTGGTAGCCCGTCCGCGGGCTCTTCGCGAGGCCGTCCTCGCGGGTCTCGTGGCCCTCCACGCTGCCGTGCGTGGCCCCGTACATGTGGAACCACGCCCGCGCCGTGCGGCGCGGGATGTTCGGGTAGTAGCGGGCGCGGACCTTCCAGCGCATCACCCTGTAGTCGTCCGCGCGGTCCGGGCGGTCCCAGCCACGGAAGGGCCGGTCGCCCGGATCCCCGTCGACCCAGATGTAGTCCCCGTCCTGGATCCCGAGGTCCTTCGCGTCGAGGGGGTTCATGTCCACGTACCCCTCGCCGACGTAGGGCTTGCGCTTGTCCCGACGATAGAAGTCCCCGAAGGGCCCGAAGTAGACCATCGAGAGGTCCATCGACGCGGCCATCGAATGCCCGGCGTGGCGATACTTTGGCGTATAGAGGATGAAGCGGTAGCCGGAGGCCATGAGGGGGTGGGACGTGAGCTTGAGGTCGGACCACGGCTTCACGATGTTCCGCACCTGGCGGGACTCGCTGTCGAGGGCGTCCGGGTTCAGGCCGTAGTCCGTCGGCGTCTTCGGCCTCAGGGCCACGTGGGGGAGGCCATGGATCACCGCGGGCTCATAGAACGTGGAGTCGACCGTCTCCCGGAACACGGGGAGGTTCTCCCCCGCGTCGAGCCACTCGTTCTCCTCGCGGTAGAACTCCATCCGGCCCGTCTTCGTGTAGAAGGGCTTCGACTCCTGGATCTGCTCCCAGCCCATGATCCGCGGGGTCGTGCGGTTCATCACGTACTTCGGGACGCCCTGGGCGCTGGAGTCGAGGATCTCCTGGAACGTGTAGCCCTTGAGGGAGTTGCTTCCCTCGACGACCCGCTTCCCGTAGGCGGCCACGTCGAGGAGGCCTCCGGGCGTGCGGAGGGCCCAGGCCTTCGTGAAGCGGTCGTCCCCCGTGAGGGCCGCGAGCTTCTCGCTCACCCCGACGTACGTCTCGAGGTCGTCCTTCACGTCGTGGACATACGGGAGGGGCGAGGGCACGCAGGCCTGGAGGAAGGGGTTCGTGCAGGAGCCGTAGATGTCCGGGAGGTGCCGCTCGATCCACGAGGCCACGCCGAAGACGACGTCCGCGTACTCGCACGTCTTCGTCCAGAACCACTCGTTCACGACGATCATCTCGATCCGCGGGAGGGTGTTCACGATCACGTCGTAGGCCCACTTCGCGTTCCCGAGGATCGAGTTGCCGTTGACCCACCACACGGTCTTCGTCGGGGTGGGCATGTGCGTCAGGCCGGTGAAGACGCGGCCGCCGACCTTCAGCGGGCGGTCCCCGTAGTTGTAATAATGGGCGGACTCCGCCGTCGCGTAGGCCTTCGGGCGCCCGGGGAGCGCGGGGTCGAGCTCGAGGTCGAAGGGGTTCTCCTGGTACAACTGGCTCACCCCGTTGAAGACCTCGATGCGGTAGTTGCCGGCGTAGGAGCCGACCTCCCCGCCGAAGTGGCCCTCGTTCGCCGTGAGCGCGGCGACGAGGAAGATCGCGCGGTCCTTGAGGTCGTTGTTCCAGTAGTGGTT
>JBBSVS010000268.1:1923-6644 GCA_038046665.1 Thermoplasmatota archaeon | reverse complement strand
GCTCCCGCAGCCGCTCCTTCCAGGAGGGCTCCTCGCCGAGAGTCTCCTGCAGGATGTCATCGATGTCGACCGCGCGGCCCTGGACGCTGCGCGACGGGTCGATCCCGTCCTCGCCGAATCGGAACTGGATGATCGTGTCCGCCGTGTTTCGGACCGTCCCGTCCTCCTTGACCTTCAGGTCCTCGAGTGCGTTGATCAGCCGGCGCTGCATGTAGCCCGACCGGGACGTGCGCACGGCCGTGTCGACGAGACCTTCGCGCCCGCCCATCGCATGGAAGAAGTACTCCGTTGGATGGAGCCCGGACTTGTAGGACGACTTGACGAAGCCTTTCGCCTCGGCGCCGAGGTCCCCCTTCTTGAAATGAGGCAGCGTGCGGTTCCAGTACCCCCGGCTCAGACGCTCGCCCCGGACGGCCTGCTGTCCGATGCATCCCGCCATCTGGGACAGGTTCAGCATGGAGCCGCGGGCGCCGGAGCGGGCCATGATCACCGCGCTGTTCTCGATCCCGAGGTGCTTCCCTGCGATCTGCCCGGCCTGGTCTCGCGCGCGGCCGAGGATCTTCATCGCCTCGACCTCGAGGGTATCCTCCAGGGACCGCCCGGGCATCTGCTCGAGCTCGCCCCGGCGGTAGGAGTCGACGAGCTTCTCGACCTTGTCCATCGCGTTCTTCAGCCCGTCGGCAATCTCCTTCTTCGCCTCGTCGGGGATGTCCTCGTCGTCGATGCCCGTGGTGAAGCCGCGGACCATGATCGCGCCGATGGACATCTTCGTGGCCTTGTCGATGAACTCCCGCGCGGCGTCGGGGCCGTAGTCCCGGGCCAGCTTGTCCAGGATCTTTCCCTTGAAGGCGCCGATCGCGTTCTCGTCGATCGTCCCGGAGACGACCGTGCCGTCCTTGATGACCACGAGCGAGTCCTCCTCCCTGAGCTCCTTCAGGCCGATGTCGCCCTTCGGGGCGATGGAGGACTTGAAGGTCATGCTGAGGTCCTTGGGCAGGACCATGGAGAAGAGCTGCTTGCCCGTCCAGTACTCCTTGCCGCCCTTCTTGATTTCGGGCTCGGGCAGCTCGTGGAGGTCGATCTTGCTCAGGATGAAGGTGACCTCCTCTCGGGTGAACTTGGAGTCCTTGTGGGTGAGCAGGAACCCGCCCGTGATGTGGTCATGGATGCCGCCGATCACGGGGCCGCCGAAGCGCGGGCTCAGGATGTGCTCCTGGACGCGCATGAGCACGCGCGCCTCCGCGCGGGCCTCCTCGCTCTGCAGCACGTGCAGGTTCATCTCGTCCCCGTCGAAGTCCGCGTTGTAGGGCGGGCACACGGCGAGGTTGAAGCGGAAGGTCTTGTGGGGCATCACGCGGACCTCATGGGCCATCATGGACATGCGGTGCAGCGAGGGCTGCCGGTTGAAGAGCACGATGTCCCCGTCCACGAGTTGCCTCTCGATGACGTAACCGATCTCCACGGCCTCGGCGACGACCTCCGCGTTCTTGTCCGTGACGCGGATGCGCCGCCCGTCCGGGCGGATGACGTAATTCACCCCGGCGAGATACTCGCCGAGGGGGCCGAGGGGCGCGGGGCCTCGCTTGACCCACAGCTTCACGATGTCCTGGTTGTAGGCCTGGACGTGCACGGGGACCGTGAGCTCGCGGGCCGCCTCGACAGGCACGCCGACCTCGTTGATGGACAGGATGGGGTCCGGGGAGATGACCGTGCGGGCGCTGAAGTTCACCCGCTTGCCGGACAGGTTCGAGCGGAAACGGCCTTCCTTTCCCTTGAGCCGCTGGACCAGCGTCTTCAGCGGACGACCGGAGCGGTGTCGCGCGGGCGGGATCCCCGCGGTCTGGTTGTCGAAGTACGTGGTGATGTGGTACTGGAGCAGCTCCCAGAGGTCTTCGACGATCAGTTGGGGCGCGCCGGCGTCGCGGTTCTCGCGGAGCCGCTGGTTGATGCGTAGCACGTCGACGAGCTTGTGGGTCAGGTCGTCCTCGGACCGGTCTCCCGATTCCAGGGTGATGGACGGGCGCACGGTCACGGGCGGCACGAGCAGCGCCGTCAGGACCATCCATTCCGGCCGGGCGACCTCGGGGTTCATCCCGAGGACCCGGAGGTCCTCGTTCGGGATCCGCTCGAGGCGCTCCCGCACCTCCTTCGGGGTGAGCTTGTGGCCGTCCTCGCGGAACGTGGTGGGCTTGTCCAAAGTGACTTTCCCCTGGTCCTCGCCGCAGTGGGGGCAGCGCTGGCGCTTCGTCGCCTCCTTCGCCGTCGCCTTCGAGACCATGCCGATATCGGTCACGTCCCCGCCGAGGTCCTCGACCTGTTCCATCTCCGCCATGTACTCCATCGCCTGCTGGCGGGTGAGCAGGAGGCGCCCGCAGCGGCGGCAGGTGGCCTGGAGGAGCTTCTTGATGTCCTTCACATACCCGACGTGAATCACGGGCATCGCCAGGTCGATGTGCCCGAAGTGGCCCGGGCAGTCGTCGACCTTGCCGCCGCAGGTCTTGCAGCGCAGGCCCGGCTCGATCACGCCGAGATGGGAGTCCATCAGGCCCATGTCGATGGGGAAGCCGTCGTCGTCGTAGGTGTCGGCGGTGATGATCTTCGTGGCCGACATCCGCCGCATTTCGTCCGGGCTGAGGAGAGCGAACTTGATCGCCTGGATCCTCTTCGTGACCCCTCGCATCGACATCATCGCATGTCCTCCAGTTGAAGCCGCATGACGACGCCCAAGGACAGGAGCTCGTCCAGCAGCAACTTGAACGCGTAGGACGTCTGCACCGGGTAGATCTTCGAGGTGTTCTCGCAGACAGGGCACCGCATGTTCCCCTTGCGGTCCTTGATCGCGAAATGGCCGCACTCCACGTTGCCGCACACGTACTGGATCGTCCCGTCGGACTCGTCCAGGAGACGGTCCTTAATCACCATGGCCGCGCCGTGGCCGATGAGGCAGTCGCGCTCCATCTCCCCGAACCGCAGGCCGCCCTGGCGGGAGCGCCCTTCCGTGGGCTGCCGGGTCAGAATCTGCACCGGGCCGCGGGATCGGACGTGCAGTTTCCCGGAGACCATGTGGTGGAGCTTCTGGTAGTAGATCACGCCGACGAAGATCTCCGCCGGGATCATCCGGCCCGTCTTCCCGTCGTACAGGATCTCTTTGCCATTGGACCGGAAGCCGTTCTCCTCAAGGGCCTTCCGCAGCGCCTCCTCCCTCTCGCCGGAGAAGGGCGTGCCGTCGACGAAGCGGCCCTCCATGGAGCCGACCTTGCCTCCGATCTGCTCGAGCACGTGGGCCACGGTCATCCGCGACGGGATGGCGTGGGGGTTGATGACCAGGTCCGGGATGATGCCCTGGGCGGTGAAGGGCATGTCCTCCTGGGGCGCGATGAGCCCGATGACGCCCTTCTGGCCGTGGCGGGACGCGAACTTGTCGCCCAGCTCGGGCACCCGCAGGTCGCGGACCTTCACCTTGGCGAGCTTGGAGCCGTTCTCGCTCTCCGTCAGCATGACGGAGTCGACCCAGCCGCTCTCGCCGTGGCGCACCGTGCCGGCCGTCTCTCGCCGCTTCTGGGGCGTCAGGAAATCCGTCTCCTCCTCGAGGAAGCGGGGCGGGCTCGTCTTTCCGATGAGCACGTCGCCGCCCTGGACGAGGACCTCCGGGCTGATCAGGCCGTCGTCCGGCGTGAGGTTCGCGTAGGACAGGTCCGCGCGGGCCCCGCGCACGTCCGGCGAGGGGATCTCGAAGTGGTCCTCCTGTCCGCCGGGATACCGGCGCTCCTCCGCGCGGTACGTGCGCATGAAGGACGAGCGACCGAGGCCCCGCTCGATGGAGGCCTTGTTCATCACGATCGCGTCCTCCATGTTGTACCCGTGGAAGGACAGGACCGCCACGACGAAGTTCTGTCCCGCCGGGCGCTCGTTGAAGGAAACGTACTTCATGGAGTCCGTCTGCACGAGGGGCTTCTGCGGGTAGTGGAGCAGGTGGCTGCGGGTGTCGGGCCGCAGGCGGTAGTTGCTCGACCCGAGGCCGAGGGACTGCTTCGCCATGCCCGAGCCCATCGTGACGCGCGGGGACGAGTTGTGCTCCGGGTACGGGACGACGCCCGACGCAACGCCGAGGATGATCATCGGGTCCACCTCGAGGTGGGTCGTCTCCTTCGTGACCTGGGGCTTGACCGTGAAGGACTTGTGGCAGTGCTTGCATTCCAGCTCGACGTCCTCGTCCCGGGTGCCCATGTTGAGCCACGTGACGTCCTTGCGGCTGAGCGGGTGCTTGCACTCCTTGCACCGCGCGGGCACGTCGTACGGGTAGACGGCGATGAACGTGTCCTCTTCCTCCTCGGCATCGACCCATTCGACCACGCCGTTGCGGATGAGGTCCGAGAAGCGGAGGCGGCCGAGCTTGAGGTCCTCGATGTGCTTGCGGGTGAGAACGAGGTGGCCGTCCTTGACGACCAGGAGCGGGCGTCGGATGCGGCCCTCGTCGCAGTTGATGATAATCTCGCCCATGTTCTCGTCGTAGTGCACGTTGACTTCGTGGCTCAGGAGCCCGGAGCGGCGCCGCTCGCGGATCTCCGCGACGAGCATCTTCGGGTCCTCATGAAGCCCGACCAGGTCCCCGTTCACGTAGATGCGGGTGAGCTGGGTCTGCTGGCCCTTGACCTGCTTCGTGCCCAGGTCCGCGAGGAGGAGCTTGACCTCGTCCTCGGGGAAGCCCTCGGACACGTCGA
>JBBSVS010000268.1:0-1913 GCA_038046665.1 Thermoplasmatota archaeon | reverse complement strand
CATCCTGCTGGTGCGTCTCGAGAGGCCGGTTCCGGACCCGTCGATGACGAGGGCGCAATTTTTGACAAGGCCGCAATTTTGGCCTTCCGGCGTCTCGTTTGGACAGAGACGCCCCCACTGCGTCGGGTGCAGGTCCCTCGCCTCGAAGTGCGGCTGGGACCGGGTGAGCGGGGACGTGACGCGGCGCAGGTGGCTCAGGGCGCTCATGTTGGAGGTGCGGTCGAGGAGCTGGCTCACGCCCGCGCGGCCCCCGACCCAGTTGCCCGTGGCGAGGGCGTGCAGGAGGCGCTGGGTGAGCAGGTCCGGGCGAATCGCGGAGGAGATCTTCAGTTCCCTCCGTCGGGCGTAGGATCGCTCGAGCTGGTACTTCAGGTCCTTGATCACGTTGGCGAAGGCGACGCGGAAGAGGTCCTCCGTCAGGTCGCCCGCGAGCTTCAGGCGCTTGTTCGCGTAGTGGTCCTTGTCGTCCTCCCGGCGGTTGCCCAGGGAGAGCTCGAGGATCGTGCGCGCGACTCGGCCGAGGAAGATGGCCTTCTTGATTCGGTCCTCGCGGGCGTCGCCAAGATGGGGCAGGAGGGAGCGGTCCAGGATGGACTCGACCTTCTTGATCCGGTACTCCTTCGCCTGGCCCGTGGCGAACTTCTTCTCCAGGTAGCTGATCGCGTCGTCCTTCGTGAAGATCCCGTTGGGCGGGTAGGACTTCTTGTTCTGGCATTCCTCGATGTTCGCGTAGACGATGTTGGCCATCTCGGGCGCGGAGACGATCGCGTTGTAGATGTCCTCGTCCTTCTCCATGCCCAAGGCCTTCATCAGGATGATCAGCGGGATCTGGCCCGAGGCCGTCGGCACGCTGACGATGAGCTGTCCGTCCTTCCGCTTCTCCATGAGCGTGAGGGCGCGGTACCCTTCCTTCTGAGAGAAGACCTTGGCAACCTCGACCTTGCGGCCGTAGCGCTCGTTGAACTCCACGAGGACGCGGTTCGGGGCCAGGTCCTCCAGGGAGATGAGGGCGCGCTCCGTGCCGCCGATGATGAAGTAGGCGCCGGGATCGTAGGGGTCCTCGCCCATCTCGATGAGCTTGCGGCTGTACTCGTCGAGGGTGAGCTCCCCCTCCGTCTCCATGTTCTCCTTGTAGAGGAGGCAGCGCTTCGACTTGACCATGATCGGCAGGTTGCCGATGTGCACCCGCTCGGGCTCCCGCTCGATCCCGTTCTCGATGACGGTGAAGTCTAGGTAAACGGGCGCAGTGAAGTTCAGGTTTCGCAAGCGAGCCTCCATGGGCGTGAGGGGGTGCGTGGCCCCGTTGGCCTCCTTGACGATGGGCAGCCCGAGGGTGATCGTGGGCTTGGCCTCCAAGTCGACGCGCCCGCGCTCGTCCCGCTTCCGCCCGATGCGAATCCCGATGACGTCCCCTTCCGTCCGGTCCTCGTCGAGCTTGAACACGCCCCGTCGCTCGTCCTCGGGGGAGGAGCGGATGTTGTCCACGATCCGTTGCATCCTCGAGTTGGGGTTGTCAATCGTCGGGAGGAAGTCATTGAACGACGAAATGTGATGGTTCACAATAGAGCGTTCCCGGAAGAACGCGTCAATCAACTCTCGCATGCTTTACCTCCCGATGACCAACCTGTAGGCTTCCGATACGCCGGCGGTGCCGCTGATCCGCGTGACGCGGACGATCCGACCTTCCTCGATGGGGCCCTCGATCCGTTCCAGGAGCTGGATCACGGGGTCGCTCCGGTGGATCTTCGGGAGCTGGTCCTTCGTGATCTTCAAGGCCTTCAAGACGCGTTCCGCCTCACCGTCCGGGACGAGGCGATGCTCTGGTACCAACTGGTGCTCCAGCACATTGAACCTCAAGGGGGTTCCTCCGCGGGCGACCTCTTTCGACGTGGCATGCCACGCACGCGCGAGCC
>JBBSVS010000267.1:0-1960 GCA_038046665.1 Thermoplasmatota archaeon | reverse complement strand
GACGAGCGCCTCCGTAACCGCTGGCCTTTCCGTGGCTTGGGCGACCAGGTCCATGTGTGGGCACGGAAGGTGGGGTCGTGAGGACCCTTGCAGAACCGATCTTCGTGCGCAGGTCACGGGGCCCGATCTCATCCTCCCCCCTGTTGGTCGATGCGAACCAGGACGGCTGGCCGGAGGTGTTCGTGGGCGGGCCCGTGCTCCAAGGCCTCACTTGGGACGGATCGAGGCTCCCCCGATGGCCGCAGCGAGGGCATCGCCCCTTTGCTTCGTCCCCGGCCTTCGGAGACGTTCACGGTGACGGCCGCGGCAAGGTCATCGCGGGCTGTGACGACGGAAGGGTGTATGCCTTCCACGCGGACGGAAACCGGGTTCCTGGCTGGCCGGTCCAGACGGGAGCGGACGTGTTCTCGAGTCCGGCTCTTGCGGACCTCAACGGGGACAAGGCCCTCGAGGTCGTGGTGGGGTCTGATGACGGAGGGATCTACGTCTTGCGCGGGGATGGAGGTCTGGAAGGTCTCACGCTCCTGCCCAGGCGCCCCTTCGTGAGCGCGTCTCCGACCGTCGCGGATCTCGACGGAGATAGCGTGCCGGAGATTGCGGTCGGGGCCTGGGATGGCCGCGTGTATCGATGGCGTCCGGGAGGCAGGGAGCCTGCTGCACCCCTGGCGACGGCGGATCACGTGATCTGGTCGTCCGGTACGGCTTTCGAGGTCCGAGGACAGGGCCGGCAACTGGCTTTCGCTGCCGACCGCGTCTACGTGGTGTCTCACGATGGAACCCTGGCCCCGGGTTGGCCCCAGCGGACGCAGTCGTGGACGGTCTCTTCCCCCGCGATTGTCGAACTCAGGCCCCATGAGGCTGCGACGATCCTCGTGGGTTCGGAGAAGCTCTACGCCTGGGATCTCTTGGGCCGTCTGAGGCCGGGCTGGCCTGTTTCAGCGGGGGACTTCCTCTGGTCGAGTCCCATCGCGTTCGACCTCGATGGGGACGGGGTGAGGGAGATCCTCATCGGTTCCTGGGATGGTGGAATCTACGCGTTCCGTCCTGATGGTTCCATCGTGCCGGGCTTCCCGCTACGGACCGGCGGGGCTGTCTTCGCCACCCCGGGGGTCGCGCCCCTTCCCTCCGGAGAGGGCGTCCTCGTCGCCGCGTCCTGGGACGGCACGGTCCGGGGGTGGCGGCTACCCTGCGCGGTGTTCCAGAGAGGGGACTGGCTCCAATTCCGAGGCGATCCCGCGCGCACCGGATGGTCGCCGATTCCAGCGGGTCCCGCGACCGGGGAGCCGGGCATCGAGTTGCCACCACAAGGGATGCCGCGATTCGAAGCGGGGAGAGTCGAATCCTGGCCGGCCGGGAGAGGCGTCCAGCGGATTACCGTGGACGGTTCAGGATTGGCGACGGCGCGGCGACTCACGGCCCTCTACGAAATCGCGGGGGAGCGTCGGCCGCACCCAGTCCCCATGGTGAACTCGAACGGGAAATTCGTTGCCCTCACGCAGCCGCTTCGCGCGCCCCATCGCATGCGATTCCACATCGAATGCGAGACGTACGACGGCAAGAGGCTCCGATGGCCGTCGGCGAAGGAGGCGAAGTTCATCTCGAGGCCATTGTGGTGGCCTGCCCGTTTCCAACGCGGAAGGAGACCGGGCCCCGCACAAAGCACGTCGTGTTCGGGCGAGCCGTCAGCCGAGGAGGGCAGGTCTCGCTCTTCGGAGCCCCTTGCGGAATCGCCGGGCTCGTAGGATGTAGAGCCAGTCTCGGGCGCAGCGAAGGAGACCGTTCGCGTCCCCCCGGCGCCACCTCGCTTCCCGAGCGAGGAGGGACGACAAGGACGCCTGGACGAGGCGGCCCACCGCAATTGGAAGCGGATAGTTCATCGCGGCATAGACGACACCGGTGGCCTGGCAATGAACCCGATGACCCTCGCCGAGGACGCGGCCCATGGTCGTGGAGACCATTT